>JBBRUB010000573.1:0-3513 GCA_038248175.1 Cytophagales bacterium
ATTACCGGGATTTGAATGTATGCAAAACTAAAAAACTCTGTCGGACTATCCAGACGGGTGTGCTATAAATTTACGTAAAATAAGCCAGATTAGTTTTCCTGTCCTGTTATGATAAGGCGTTATGTCTTCTTTTCTAACGTTAGCCAATCCGTATTGTTTCAGATTTGCTGCTGTTGTTGCTACGGGCTTCATTTCTCGCCGTTTCCCAAGCCAGAAAGCTATCTATATCATCTTTTGCGGCACTAAAGAGCCACAGCGTCAGGGCAATATCGTCGGTCAGGCCAATAATCGGCAGCAGATCGGGAATGATGTCGATGGGGTTCAAAAAGTAGAGCAGTACGGCAATCATTCGGATAATGGTTTTCCACGGAATCTGCCGATACTCACCTGATGCGTAGGCTTTCAATAATCGAGAAATAACAAGCAGTTGCGTACGAAACTGCGCAAAACTCGCTCCTGACAACCCTCCGCTTTTGTCTAAAGCCCGTCTGACCAGATCAAGCAAACTGCGGGAGTTGCGGGCGTATCGGACAGCACCAAGTCCGGCCTTTTTAAAGAAGATAGAGCGAAGTATTTGGGTAACGAGTCGGGATTTTGCCATATATATGAATGGGTTCTACACCATAAACAGCAGACAGGCCTTGTAAGTTTATCGATCCGGCAGTTGGTTTGTGCGGAAGCTGGCCTGTACTTTTGTGACCTATTGTTAATCCTTTAATTCCGAATATACTATGAAAGTGACTGTAGTAGGAGCCGGGGCCGTTGGAGCCACTTGTGCCGATAATATTGCCCGCCGTGAACTCGCCGAAGAAGTTGTTCTTTTAGACATTAAGGAAGGCGTCAGCGAAGGTAAATCGCTCGATATGCTCCAGGCATCGACCTTGCTCGACTGCGACGTAAAGCTGACCGGCTCAACCAATGATTACGAGAAAACGGCTAATTCCGATGTCGTTGTCGTTACGTCGGGCCTGCCGCGCAAGCCGGGTATGACCCGCGAAGACCTCATTGGTATCAACGCCGGTATCGTGAAGGGCGTAACGGAAAATATCCTGAAGCATTCGCCCAACGCCATTTTTGTCATTATCTCTAACCCGATGGATACCATGACGTACCTCGCGTTGAAGTCGTCGGGAATACCAAAGAATCGGGTAATCGGTCTTGGTGGTGCGCTGGATTCGGCCCGGTTCAAGACGTATCTGTCAATCGCCCTGAAGTGTTCGCCCAACGATATTCAGGCAACCGTCATTGGTGGCCACGGCGACACGACCATGATTCCGCTGACGCGACTGGCCACCAAAGGCGGGGTGCCGGTGAGTCAGTTTCTGGACGAGGAGACGCTGAAAAAAGTAGCTGCCGACACCATGGTGGGTGGAGCTACGCTCACGGGCCTGATTGGTACGTCGGCCTGGTACGCGCCGGGTGCGGCAGGTGCCTACATGGTCGAAGCCATTGTGCGTGATCAGAAGCGGGTTATCCCGTCCTGCGTATTGCTGGAAGGCGAATACGGCCAGTCAGATATCTGTATGGGCGTACCCGTCGTGCTGGGCCGCAACGGCTGGGAGGAAATCATCGACTACAAACTCACCGACGACGAGCAGGCGGCCTTCAACAAATCTGCCGATGCCGTGCGGAACATGAATGGTGTACTGAGTACGCTGGACGTGTAGATATTGTCATTTACTGCGCGTCATTTCGCCGGCTTTGTCATTCTGACCGGGCCGGCGATTTTTAATATCCGTACCACTCCCCCCACCAAGCTGACAGGTTGCGCCGGATTTCGGCTTCGCGGGCGTTTTGGCCGGGTTCGTAGAGCTTGTGGCCTTTGAGGTCGTCGGGCAGGAAATTCTGCTGGGCAAAGTTTCCCGCGTGAGTGTGGGCATACTGGTAGTCTTTGCCGTAGCCAATCTGCTTCATCAGTTTGGTGGGTGCGTTGCGCAGGTGCAGCGGCACGGGCAAATGCGCGGTTTGTTCGGCCAGGGTAATGGCGTCGTCAATGGCTACGTAACTCGCGTTGCTCTTGGGCGAAGTCGCTAAATACACCGCCACCTGACCAAGAATTATCCGGCCTTCGGGCATACCAATAACCCGAATGGCCTGCACGGCCTCGGTGGCCATAATCAGAGCAGTGGGGTTGGCATTGCCGATGTCTTCCGACGCCATAATCAACATCCGGCGGGCAATAAATACGGGGTCTTCGCCCGCCACAATCATCCGCGCCATCCAGTACAGGGCCGCGTTGGGGTCCGAGCCGCGCAGGGATTTTATAAAGGCCGAAACAATGTCGTAGTGCTGCTCACCGGATTTGTCGTACCGGGCAATGTTCTGCTGCGCTACGGTTGTCACAACCTCGTCGGTAATGACCAGCGGGTCGGCCGATACATGCGCCGATGCCACTAGTTCCAGTAAATTCAGCAGTTTGCGCCCGTCGCCCCCGCTCAATTGGAGCAACGCGTCGTAAGATTCGACTGTGATTCGTTTTGACTGTAAAAAAGCGTCTTTGGCAATGGCCCGGTCCACAAGTTGCACGAGTTCGTCGCGGCTCAGCAATTCCAGAATATAGACCTGACAGCGGGACAGCAGCGCCCCGTTCACCTCGAACGAGGGGTTTTCGGTGGTGGCACCCACCAGCGTAATCTGCCCTTTCTCGACCGCGCCCAGCAAGGCGTCCTGCTGACTTTTGTTGAAGCGGTGAATCTCGTCGATGAACACAACGGGTGGAAACATGCCGGGCCTGCCCAGCACCTCGCGGATTTCTTTTACGCCGGAGTTGATGGCACTCAGGGCTACAAACGGGCGGTTTACGGCTTCGGCCAGTAGCAGGGCCATCGTGGTTTTACCCACGCCCGGTGGTCCCCACAGAATCATGGATGGTAACCGCCCGGCATCAACGGTCCGTTGTAGCGACCCACCGGGACCAATCAGCTTATGCTGTCCAATGACGTCATTCAGACTGCGGGGCCGGACCCGTTCGGGTAGGGGCGTAACATCGGTATTCATACCGCAAAGGTAACTGTAGCGCGGGTGGGAACCCGCCCTGGGCGTCAGCAACAATATCTTGTTCTTGTATTTGCCGTTGCACAGGGCGGCTTTCCAGCCGCGCTATAACCGCGCTACAAATAAAAACCCGGCAGCTTTTGGCTGCCGGGTTGCGTTCAGGTTTAGGAGTAATCAGGGTTAAAAGGAAACAGTTTCGGGGGTGACGTAGCGTTTGAGGTTGCCCATCGCGCCAAAAATAAGGTTATAGACCGACTGTATATTTATCTGCATCATCGTCGAGATTTCTTCATTGCTCATATTCTGAAAGTAGCGTAGGTGAACGGCTTCACGCTGGCGTTTGGGGAGTTTGTCCAGAGCCTGATGCAGACAATCATTCATGAATGCGTCTTCTTCGTGAGCAATGAGCAGGTTCTCGTGCGAGGGGTCGGCCCCGGCCAGCATGTCGCCCATACGCCGACCATTCGTTACATCGTCCTGACTGACCAATTTTTGCTCGGCGGTAATGTGTCGAACCAG
>JBBRUB010000574.1:0-3510 GCA_038248175.1 Cytophagales bacterium
AAAAGCGGGCTACCGGTATTCGGTATTGCTAAACCCCGAACTGGCCAACGTGGCAAAGGGACCCATTGGCGTGGCTACTTTTTCGATCTATCCAATTGTGGCGTCGGGCCGGGAGGATTTTGGAGGTTTCAACGGCATGGTCTGGGCTGACATTAAAATCGGCTCTGATACGGTGACTATTATCAACATCCATCTCCGGTCTATGGGTATCCGGGTAGGGCGGGTATGGCGACAGGATGAACTATCGGGTGTGAAGCAGGAAACGCGGGGGGTACTGAGTGCGCTACGGGCAGGGTTTATTGACCGGCGTGAGCAAATTCGGCGCGTGGAGGAGCAGGTCAAACGCAGCCGCTACCCGGTGGTGGTAACCGGCGATTTTAACGACACGCCCTATGGTGTAGTTTATGACCGGATGCGGTCTGTACTGCCGAGTTCGTTCGAGGATGCGGGCCGGGGGTTCGGGTTCAGCTATAACCGCGCACCGGGTTTTATCCGCATCGACCACCAGTTTCATAGCCCCAGCCTACAGCCGCTCGACTTCGAGACTATCAACTACGTCCACTACTCCGATCACTATCCTATTGTGGGAAGGTACGCTACCAGGAAGTTATAAAGTTGTGAACTTGGCTGATGCCAGAGTGCGTCAGCCAACTTTATAACTTTATAATTTTATCAGGGGTGTGCGTTGACCCACACTTCGCCGTCTGTGAAAATTTCTTTTTTCCAGATGGGAACGGTCTGTTTGATGGTGTCGATGATATAACGGCAGGCCTCGAAGGCGTCGGCGCGGTGGGCGGTAGCCACGCCGATGAGTACGGCCGTCTCACCAATGAGTAACGTACCGGTTCGGTGAATGACTACGCAACCGAGCAATGGCCAGCATTGACGGGCTGAATCCACAATTTTCTGCATCTCGCTGAGGGCCATGCGGTCATAGGCTTCGTACTCAAGCCGGTCAACGGAGCGGCTCTGCGTATTGTCGCGTACAACGCCGAGAAACAGATCGACCGCGCCAGCCTGCGACGACTGCAAATAGTTCAGGGCCGAGGTTACGTCGATGGGGTCGGAGGTAAGTGCAATCATAGTTAGCCGCCACTAACGGGGGGGATAAGGGCAATCTCATCCTGGTGAGTCAGCGGCTGATCGGCTTCGGCGTATTCGCCATTGACCGCCACAAGCAGCGAGCGAATACCTAACAGAGCCGGATACTGCTCATGAACCGTTGTGAGCAGATCAGATACGCACGCGCTGGGCGCAAGCAGCACTGATATAGACGACTGACCGGTCAAATCGCGGGCAATGCCAAACAGCAGGACATTTGCAGAAGAATTCATACAAACTAAATAAAGGTCTGTTAACGTAGTAACCAACGGTGTTTCCTGAAAAAGTAAAAAGCGCTGGAGAGAAAGTTTCCAACGCTTTTTGTAAGAGCAGAATAGAGACTATCGGTTATTATCCATCTTCCGCTCGGCCTTCTTCATCTTGCGGTCAGCCTTGTTGAGTGTCCGGTTAGTGCCATCTTTCACGTCTTCTTTCGTGTTTTTGGCGGCTCGTTTTACCTTACGACCGGCTTTTTTGGTTTCGCGGCCCACTTTATCGGCAGCGGCATCAACCGTTTGCCCCGCCTGATGAGCCGTTTCTTTGGCGTTCTGTTTTACAGTCTGCGCCTGGGCGGCAGTAAATGAGAGAGCCAGTCCCAAGGCCAGCATAGTGAGCTTTTTCATAGTTGTCGAGTGTTTAAAACCTTCTCAACAACAGATAAAAGAGTTTAATGTTTGAAAACCTTCACCTGATACACATACTCCTGAACCTGCTCGATCTGCTGTTTTCTGGACAGTCGGGCAAGAGTCGTTTTACGGGGAAGCTTTACGGGTAGTCCGTTGAGAGCATCGGCAGATATGGCGTTGATTGTTTGCAATAAGTAGTCGGTCTTGATAGCGAAGCTAACCCCTTCAGCCATAATTTGTTTCCCGCTAATGATACCAATTACGTTGCCTTTCTCGTCCAGCAGCGGCCCGCCCGAGTTGCCGGGATTCACACCAATGGCTACCTGATAGGCAATAGAATCGCCCCGATAGCCCGTGCGCGAACTAAGATACCCTTCGCCATAGACAACCTCTTCTCGTGGATAACCCAGCGTGAAAACCCGCTCACCCAATGCAGACGGGCGGGCGTCAAACCCATACGGAATGGCCGTTACGGTCCGGAAAGCAGTGTCGTCGCACAGTTGCAGGATGGCCAGGTCATGCTCCTGATCGGTATGGACAATCCGGGCCTTGTACACATCGCCTTTACTGCTCTGTACATAGACCGAGTCGGCACCCTGTACGAGGTGATTATTCGTTACGAAATATCCGTCGGTAGTTATGAGGAACCCCGATCCCGATACCTGCGCCGGGTTTTGGCTCAGGGAAAGGCTACGTCCATTGAGGTCGCTTAAAATCCGGCGTTGCGAATATTTGACTGCCTGTATTTCTTTGCTCAACTGACTGTACTGCTGCTCTTGTTTGTGGCTTTGCTGATAGGACCGATACAGGAAAATGGAACTGAACGTAGTCACGACTGCTACCGATGCCGCCACCGCCAGTGTGGTGCCGTAGGTACGCCAGAAATTCCTGCCGCTATTGAGTGACCGCTGACCAACTCGGTATGTACCGGCTTCGGTCCGTACCTCATCCATGTCCATGCTTTTGTGAACAGCAACCAGTTTACGCCGAAACCGAATCCGGTCACCATAGGCGCGGAGGGCGTTTTCTATTTCGTTGGGTTCGTTCGTTTCCATCTTTTTAAGCGTTGTAGGGTTGCGTTCAGGCGTCTCGGCTGGGATTGCACGGAACGGTCTGACTTGACAACTGTGTAGCTGTGTAACTTTTCATGTTTTGTACTCGGCAAAGAACAGTCGCTTCAACCGCATCAGGCACTTGTACTTCTGCGTCTTGGCATTGTCGGCGTTGGTGTAGCCAAACTTTTCGGTAATGTCCTGCATACTCAGATGCCGGATATAAAAATCTTCCAATAGCGTGCGGCAGGGTTCTCCCAGCCTACCCAGCGAGTCGGTCATCAGCTCAAACTGCCGGTCGCGCTCTTCATGGTCAACCAGGTCGTCGCTGACCTGCCCGGCGTCAGTAGCGTCCACGTCAATGTTGCGCACCATGTACCGGCTTTTCTGAGCCAGTTGCTTCAGCCATAGTCGTCTTCCCACGGCGTAGATATACGTCTTGAGTTGACTGTGCAATTCAAACGAACCAGCCCGGACTTTCTCGTAGAGTACCACCAGCGTTTCCTGATAGATGTCTTTAGCATCGTCTTCGTTGCCGTTGTTAGTCGTTATCAACTGCAGCACCATCGGAAAATACCGTCGGTACAGCTCCGTCAGCGCATTGTCCGAGCCGTTTGCCAAACCCGTCAGCAATTCCTCGTCGGTCAGGGCCGGTTGCCTGTCTCTCATTTGGTGATCTATTACTTAATACAGAAAAGGGCAAAGACGTAACCCAAAAAAAGTTTAAAAAT
>JBBRUB010000575.1:0-3503 GCA_038248175.1 Cytophagales bacterium
ACCGACACCCTCGCCCCTACCCAGCTTTCGGGTCAGCAACTGGCCAGTGCGTACTGCGTACGTTGCCACCTCCTGCCCGAACCAGCTCTGCTCAACAAAAAAACATGGCCCAACGTACTGGCTCAGATAGCCCTGCGACTGGGGCAACCCCGATGAGCAGGTGAGGTTGCCGTGTATTGACTATAACGACAAACCGATCCGGCATCATTTCAGACCGTAAAACGCCACCGCGTTCCCACCAAATACCTTTGCCCGGACTTGCTCGCCCCACGGTTGCACATACTCCTCAATGAGCGTTTTAACCTGCGTATAGTCGGCAGCCACCAGACATACGGGCCAGTCGGAGCCGAACAGCAGCCGGTCAGGGCCGAAATGATCGAAGACCACATCGAGGTACGGCAAGAAATCGCGCTTGCTCCAGTGCTGCCAGTCGGCTTCGGTCACTAAGCCCGACAGTTTGCAATGTACGTTCGGCTGTTTGGCCAGCGCGGCCATGAAATTAGACCAGCGGCTAATGTCCTGCCTTTTAATGTCTGGTTTAGCCAGATGGTCAATGACGAAGCTGACCTCCGGCACGGCCCGCACCAGGTGCAGCGCGGCTTTTAACTGCGTGGGATAAATCAGAATATCATACGTCAGCCCAAAGTCGGCCAGCGTTCGGATGCCCGCCACTACCACCGGGCACGTCAGGAAATCAGCGGGTTCGGCCTGCGCTACGTGCCGGTAGCCTTTGATTTGCGGATACTGCGCAAAGTACGTTAGCCGGTCACGCAGCGTCGGCGACTGCAAATCGACCCAGCCCACCACGCCCTTCACAATGTCGTAGGCCCGCGCCATGCTGACCAGAAACTCGGTTTCGGCTTCGGTTTGGCTGGCCTGCACCGCCACGCAGCCATCAATACCGTTTTGCATGAGTACCGGTTCCAGATCGGCGGGTAGGAAATCGCGCCGGATAACGGTCATATTGTCGGTAATCCAGGCATTCTGAACGGGATCAAACTGCCAGAAATGCTGGTGTGCGTCAATGGTCATAGCGGGGTACTGCATTTGTTAGTCATCAGAAGATGCTGCAAAATGGTCAAAATATAGACTTCGCGAAAGGTGATACCATATTGGCTTCGTGGCGGTACAGATGAGCAACAGTAGTCGGAAGGGGGCTGGACCGGGCCGGACTGTCCGGTAGCCTACGCTGTTAATGATTCGCCGTTTGGCCCGTTTGAGCGGGTGGGCAAAGTGCTGCAGCAGGACCCCACCGCGGCAAGGGGTGCGGGCATCACTCGGTCATCAACCCGCCCGGCACCAACGACTGGTTTATCATTTATCACAGCCGTCCCCTCACCGAGACCAATGGCAACCACCGCGAAACCTGCGTTGACCGGATGTACTTCGACAAAGACGGCATGATTAAGCCGGTAAACATCACAGTTGAAAGAACTCAGGCGAAGCGGATAAATCATTAGTCTCACAACGCGCTGTATAGCCGCAATCGGCTCTGTGCTTGCCCGACCAGGCAGGGCAGAGCCGATCTTTATTTGTTTAAGGAGTGTCAAACCATTTGTGGGCGAATAAATGCGTTTCTTGCCTCACAGCCGGGTATTTATTTCAATTGGCTAAATTTTGTTTGATTTTTCTTGCAAAAGAATGAACAAAAAGCTCAAATTTGCAATTGAAGAGACAAATTACGGAACTCCCCGTAATCCTAAACTTCCTAAAAATAACGATGGAGTCATTACACTTATCTTCTCTACTGCTTGTTGCTGATCTTCGTCCGGGCGACGTAGTAGGCTTCACCTTCTTTACTGGCTACATGGCCATGTTTGCAGCTTCCGTATTCTTCTTCCTCGAGCGTTCGCAGGTGGAAGGACACTGGAAAACGTCGCTGACCATCTCGGGTCTGATTACAATGATCGCGGCAGTCCACTACTTTTACATGCGCGATCAGTATCTGGCAACGGGACAATCACCAACTGAATATCGTTACATCGACTGGACGCTGACCGTGCCGCTCATGTGTGTGGAATTCTACATGATTATCAAGCCGTTTGGCGGCAAGGTAAGTACGATGTGGAAACTGATCGGCTACTCGGTGTTCATGCTCGTCTTCGGCTACGTAGGTGAGTCGCTCGACCGGCCTAACAGTGCCATCTGGGGAGCGGTTTCGACGCTGGGCTACGTGGGTATTCTGTACGAAATCTACCTGGGCGACGTGAAGAAGATTGCCGAAGCCTCGCGCGATGCGTCAACGCTTAAGGCGGTGTCATTGCTGCGCTGGTTCGTGCTGGCGGGCTGGTCCATCTACCCTCTTGGCTATATGTTGATTCCGGGCGGTTTATTGTCCAGCCTGAACGTCAACATCGACTTGATTTACAACGTTGGTGATGCCATCAACAAGATTGGCTTTGGTCTGGTGGTCTATTCGGCTGCTATATCTAACTCGGCTGCTCTTCACGCAGCTCCGGTTCAGCGGGTGGGTGACGGTCGTTACGCTGAAGTTTAAGAGTCTTACCGGTAATTTTTCGTTAAACGCCCGTCTGAACAGACGGGCGTTTTTAGTTGATACCTGCCAGCAGCCAATGCCCCGCCCCTACCGGCAGCAACTGCCATCATAACGGCACATAATATGATTTTTAAAGGACAGGGCGCAATCCTGAAGATAAGGATTCGATACACAGCTTGGAATTTTACCAAAAAGTGTTCACATTGGGATATTATTTACCTTTAGACGCGCATCGATTATGGGAAAAGGCGATAAAAAAACCAGAAAAGGCAAGATCATTATGGGTTCTTACGGCAAAGCACGCCCCCAAGTCTCCAGCCGCACTACCAGACCGAAACCGAAACCGGCAGAGTAGAAAACCTGCCCGAAAAAAAGCCCGAACCACTCCTATTGGTTCGGGCTTTTTTTAGGGCAACTCATTAAAAAATAGCAGCGTATCGGTCAGGTGTTCAGTCCAGTACGTCCATTCATGCCCACCGCCAAACTCGTCATACCGATGCGAAATGCCAGCATTGATCAGGGCTGAATGCAACGCCCGGTTGTACTCGATTAGCAGATCATCACGCCCGCAATCGAAGCGGAACGGCGGTAATCTATCCCGATTTTTGCGCATCAACGCAAGCACAGATTCTTCGGAAGGATCGGCCTGCCGGTATGTTTCGATGGGTTCCTCAACAAACAGGGCTAACTGCGCCCGGTCGGTGATAGACGACAGCCCGCTGAACCCCCGAAACCGCTCCGGGTACATCGCGCCGAGCCGCATGGCCCCATAACCGCCCATCGACAGGCCCGCCATGAACAGCCCCGACACCATCAGGCCGGTAGCTTCGGTTACGGCGGCTGGTACGTCATCCAGAATCCAGCGATCATACGCGTGGCCATTGTGCGGCAAATATCCGCTGCCATCGCCCCACAGCCCGTCCGACGGCATGGCCAGAGCCACGGGCTTTATTTTCCCTTCTTCGATAAGGTGGCTGGTAGTGCGGTGTGCACCCGCTTTCTGGCT
>JBBRUB010000576.1:0-3497 GCA_038248175.1 Cytophagales bacterium
CAACTTCTTCGCGCCCGCACCCGTAGATGACCGCCGGGTGTTGGGAGTGCATACGCCGGACTACGTAAAGGCGCTCAAAACACAGACTGTTGACCCGAAAATGGTGCGCCGGATTGGCTTCCCGCTCACGCCCGAACTCATCGAGCGCGAATGGATTATTACGCAGGGAACTATTGACTGTACCCAAAAAGCGAAACAGGACGGTGTGGCCATGAACGTAGCGGGCGGTACACACCATGCTTATCCCGATCGGGGCGAGGGCTTCTGTATGCTTAACGATGTGGGCGTGGCTGCGCATTACCTGCTCCAAACGGGACAGGTAAGGCAAATTCTGGTTATTGATCTCGACGTACATCAGGGCAACGGTACGGCGCTTATGTTTCAGCACGAGCCGCGTGTGTTTACGTTCAGTATGCACGGCAAGGATAATTACCCGCTCAAAAAAGAGCAGTCAGATCTCGATATCGAACTGCCCACCGGTACTGCCGATGAACCGTATCTCAATATTTTATACGACACCTTACCTAGCCTGATTGACCGTGTCCAACCTGATTTTCTGTTCTTCGTATCGGGCGTCGATATTCTGGAGTCGGACCGGCTGGGTAAACTGGGCGTGAGCCGTGAGGGCTGCAGACAGCGCGACCGCTTCGTGTTTGAGCAGGCGCAACGGCATAATCTGCCGGTCGTGGTCTCGATGGGTGGCGGCTACTCGCCCCGCCTGGCCGACATTGTAGAAGCGCACTGTAATACGTTTCGGGTGGCGAGCGAGCTATATTTTTGATGATGAAGCCACTCATTTATCCAACGTGATATGGTTTCAGCCCTGAAACCTGTTTATTTTGCTCATCATTGCTAATTTTCTTTCTGATAAAACTGACTGAGTTAGATGAAACAGAACATCGTTAAAACCCGGCTTGTCAATAACCAGCCCGTTCTGGGTGTACTGGCCAATAGTGCCGATCCTACCGTGGCTGAACTCTGCGGTTTCTCAGGACTCGATTTTTATATGATTGACGGAGAACACAGCCCCGTTACTACGGCGCAGGTGCAGGATATTGTGCGGGCTTGTGAAATAAGCGGCATTACTCCACTGGCACGGGTACGTGGCAACGATGCTAAACTCATTGCGCAGTTTCTCGATGCCGGCGTGATGGGCATCATGATGCCCGGCGTTAATAGTGCTGCCGACCTGCGGGCATTTGTTCAGGCTGTAAAATACCCGCCCCTTGGCAAACGGGGTTTTGGTTTTGTACGGGCCAACGAGTACCTACAGGGGGCCATGACCCAGGCCGAGTACGTGCAGTTTGCCAATGAGCAAATTCTGGTTCTGCCTCAGATTGAAGATCGTGATGCCATAGACGCACTTGATGAAATGCTGACCGTTGAGGGCGTTGACGGATTTATAATTGGCCCTCGTGATCTGGCCATGAGTATGGGTTACTACGACGGACAGAGCCACGATGAAGTGAAGCAGGCAATAGGGGGGGCGGTTGACAAAATCAGGAAAGCAGGCTTTATAGTAGGTACTACTGCTGCCACCGGTGATCAGGCCCGTGCGCTAATTGACCGGGGCGTTTTATTCTGCCTGAATACATTTGGTAGCCTGTTAAAGTCAGCGGCAACTGACTTTATGAAAGGGCGGCAACAGGAATAACTGACTATTGGGGTAGCCCAAGGAGAAGTGAGTTGACCTGTCGAAAGAAGTGGCAGGCAAAATATAGATTAAAAAATATCCTTCCAGATAATCAGATTTTGGAATAACCCCTTAACATTGCATTAGAATAGGTATCAGAAGACTTTTTCTGGGTTTTAGTCAGGAATGTATTCGGGTAATCCATTAATTCAGGTCTTGTAACCGGTTTAGGGACGCTTTTTCGGGATACTTTAGAATACATCAGCTGGTTAGAAAACAATTTAACCAGAAATGAAGTCTGATATATTATCCGCTCCGCTCGCGTTGTATGGAATGAAAATCGGCCATAAAAACAGCTAACCAAAGGATATTCCATTGTGTTGGCCGTTACATAAGTTTCCCTATCTGCGTTTGGGAAAGTAACAGTTTAGTTAAAACATTGCAGTCAAATTAACTCAATAACTAAAAGTATGCGGACATTTATCCAACATCAATCCCTACCCCTACGGATGCTGGCTGGACTCGTGTTGCTAAGTTGTGCAATACCATCTGTCGGATTTGCTCAAGAGGCTGATACGGTCCGGCGAGACGCCACGCAGTCGAGTTCTATCACCAGTCCCGGCACAACCACGACACCGAATCGTGCGTATGAAAAAGACAAAATTTATCGCCTGGGCAAAGGTATCTACACGGATACAATGCGTCGTGACGACTTCAAAAGTTACGCCAGCGATGTTGCCGAGCTGGATGATTGTGATACTACGTTCCAAACATTTGTGCTGGTCCGTCGGCAGTCGCCCTGGCGGATTGGCCTTTTTGCAGGACCTAACTTTGCTTATTGTGGTACCTGGGAAAACACATTTGGTGCAACCAAGCGTGACAACTCTCTCTACAATGGGGCTGGTTTTAACATTACCGGTAACGTAGATTATTTTCTGACGCCTGCCACCCGCCGGTTGCGCTTCGGTATCGGTACTGCATTTGGCTATCAAAACTACATCACCCGGGATACGTATCGGGATTATGTATATGCTCTCGCGCAAACGGCTGGCTTCTCGCAGTCACAGGTATCGTTTAAACAGCGGGCTTCGGAAGACATGTTCATCACGATTGGTCCGGTGGTGACGTTTACCATCGCCCGCAGCCGCAAAAATCCTGATGCCACCACATTCATCGAAGCTGGCGCACGGGGTGGTCTGTTCCGTACCGAAGCAGCTACGATTGCAGCCTACACACCCTCAACCTTAAATCTGCCTAACTTACCTCAGTTTGTAGATGGTGGTGGTCTGGTTCGGTCGGTAAACCCAAGTTCTAGACTGTACCATTTAGGTGCACTGGGTAATCTGGCCATCTTCTTTCCAATTGGTAACAACTGGAACCTCGGTATCCAGGGACAGGGTTTTATCACGAAGTTAAATTACCTGATTATAAACGGTATTGATGCCAACCCACAGGCTCGTGGACAACTGTATGAATTTAGGCGGACCCACGGTGGCTTTAGCGGTGGTTTGGCCGTTCGGAAGTCATTTGTACAGAAGAAGCTGATCCCGAAAGTGCCAACGGTTTGCCCAACCTGCGATTCTATTCCGCAATTGAGCATCCGCTTCAACGATCAGTCACTGAAAGGGGTTTCGCTGGGTTATGTTGATCAGAACAACATAAATTCAATGAATGCGCAGCAGACGCCGGTGAATACTAACGCTACTGCTCCTGTTATTAGCTGGCGCAGCACAACGCCGAACCCCCGTAACGAAACCTTCACGGCTCGTTTGTACTATCGTCCTGACTCGGTGGTAGCCGGTGCCGGTGCCGATCAGGTTATTGCCCAACTGGAAAACACGACCGATACGACGCTGTCCTTCCC
>JBBRUB010000577.1:0-3495 GCA_038248175.1 Cytophagales bacterium
AGCCCGCTATTGATGGTCAACTGGTTGCTGGCCCGCCATCGCCAGTTCAGGTACGCCTGCGTGAGCACGATAGCTTCGTCGAAATTAGCCCAAATGCGTTGTGTCGTCGGGCTGACGGCCTTCCGGCGAAAGATTTCGGTTTGACTATAATCGACCATGCCCCCCAAAAACAGACTGTTGCGGGCGTTGATTTTATGAGTCAGGTCGGCGACTAAGGCATACTTCAGGGACGTAAACGTAGCATCCGTGACCAGAAAGGCGGGCCGCCGGGGTTCGTTGATGGCAATAGAGTCTTCGCGGTACAACTGATTGGCGTAGGTAACCCCGGCTACCACTTTGGCAAAAGTGCGGGCCGACAGCCGGGCTTCGTAGGTAATGCCCGCGATGCCGGTGCGAAACTCCGGGTAGATATTCTGATCGACACGCCCATAAAAGTCGGTACGGGTCGTATCCACATCTTTCCCCAGCAGGTTAATCTGACTGATGCCGCCCAAGCCGAAAACGGTGATTTTTTGCCCATCGCGCAACGGAAACGAGAGTTTCAGGTTCAGGTCCTGGTAGAGCGGGGGGCTGGTGGTTCCGATCTGCACGCCCAGATTTCGCAGCAGACCCAGGGCCGTGTAGCGGTAATTAATCAAAAATGAGGCCCGGCGCCCGGTGGGACTTTTGGGTTTAGCCCGCAACGGACCCTCCGCCCCCACTTCAAACCCATTGAAACCGAGTTGAGCCAGGTATTCCCGGCGTTCGTTGTTGCCCTCGCGCAGCCGCAGGTCAAACACGCCCGACACCCCGTTGCCGTAGTTGGCCGGAAAGGCACTGGTAAAGAAGTCGCTCTTAGCCAGTACGTTGTTGTTGAGTATACTCACCACCCCGCCCGTGTTGTAGGTTGAGCCGTAGTGGTTGGGGTTGGGAATGTTCATGCCATCTAACTGCCACACTAATCCCAGGGGCGAGTTGCCCCGCACGATAATGTCGTTGCGGGAGTCGTTGTTGGCCACTACACCGGCGAAGTTGGCGGCCATCCGGCTGGGGTCGCCCAGCGAACCGGCATACCGTTTGGTTTCTTCCACGTTGAACGACCGCGCACTCAACGTGGCAATCGGGCTGTTGGTCACCAGCGGGTCCTGCTCCCGGTTGTAGCGCACGGTTACCTCCTTGAGTTGGGTGGCCTGCTCGATTAACTGAATGGTTAAGACCACTTCTTTGCCACTGCTGATATCCAGGTTGGCTAACGTCTGGGGTTCATACCCCAAAGCGGACACCACGACTGCTTGACGACCCAGCGGTACCAGCGGCAGCCGAAAATACCCTTCGGCATCGGTCAGTGTACCCAGCGTTGACCCGTTCAGGGCAATGGTTCCCCCCACTATGGGTTGCTGTGTGCCCTGCTCCACCACCCGGCCACGTAGCGTTTGGGTGGTCTGAGCCAGCGTCCGGCCGGAGAACAGGCCGATAAAAAGTAGAAAAGCGATACGGAAAGCGATACGGCTCATGATACGGTTGATTATTACGTTTTCACGCAAATCTCCCTACCGGGCCACCCGTCCGCATTTACCTATGTAAAGAAATTTCGTCTGGGTCAGCTATTCTTCAAAATAGTATCTGCCAACGCCGGGCTGACCCGTTGAATCAGCCGCAGCAAACCGACCTTCCCCACGTTAATCTCCCGCCGATTACGGGCGAAACCCCGTAGGAATTCGTCTACAAACTGATCGGGGCTGATCTTGTTACGCCCCCGTCCGGCCGTCATTGGTGTATCCACTAAGGGCGGAATCACTTCCATCACGTGCACCGATGTTCTGGCCAATTGGTAACCCAACGCTTTGGTAAAGAGGTGAAGCCCGCCCTTCGTGCCGCAGTAGACCGGGGCCGATTGCTTGGGCACCAGCCCCAGGCCCGACGAAATATTGACTAAAGCCGCTTCGGGCTGGGCCAGCAGGGTAGGGAGCAACAGCGACGACAGCCACAGCGGAGCCAGCAGGTTAACCGTGACCTCGTGGGTGATTTCCGGCAGGTGCATGGCACCCTCGGCAAAGGGATAATTGTACTGAATGCCCGCGTTGTTGATCAGCACATTCAGGCGGGGAAACTGTTGCTTCACCTGCGTCGCCAACTTGTCAACCAGTTCAACGTTGGCCAGGTCACTGGCAATTGGATGAATGTGGGGGGATTGGGCAGCCAGCTCGTTCAGCACAAGCTGATTGCGGCCTACAGCGATAATGGTGTTACCCAATGATGCCAGCCGGTTGGCCAGCGCGTAACCAATGCCCGAAGTGGCACCCGTTATCAGGATCGTATTTTCCGATAGTTTCATGGCAAGCTGGCAACCGGATGCAGTAAGGTCGTTTACGTACCTACCTTCGATTGCGACGCGCAAAATTACCTGGCTCCCGGCGGCCCGGCATCCACATAGGTTAAGAAAATCAGAGTTTGCTGGCCATTTTGGCCCGAATTCGGGATAATTGGGTGGGGGTGATACCGAGGTAGGAGGCCACCTGGTATTGCGGAATGAGCTGCTCTAAGCCCGGATATTCCTGCCTGAATTGCAAATAGCGCTCATCGGCATTACGCAGAACCAATTCCAGTTCGCGCTGCTCTTTATAAACGAAATAGCCTTCGGCAAGCCGCCGGGCAAAGCGTTCGCAGTCGGGATATACGTCGTAAAGGCCGGTTAGGCTGGGGTAGTCCACCACAAACAGGCTGCACGGGGTCAGGGCCTGGATATAAATCTGGTTGGGCTGGCCCGTTACCAGTGAGCTAAACGCTCCAATGAAGTCATCCGCCGTGAAAAACGTCTTGTTGTATTCCGTCCCTTTCTCATTTCGATAGAATGCCCGCAATGCGCCTTCCACCACGTAAGCCGCTGTTGTTTCAACCCGACCAGCCTCGGCGAGATACTCGTTTTTAGCCAGCGACTGAACGGTAAACAGGGCGGCTACGGCCTGCCAGGCCGGTTCAGACAGGGGCGATACCTGATTGATGTATTGGCGTAAGCGGTTCATGGATGACAACAGGACCTTTTCATAAAAATAGGGATTGGACTCCGATTTGTCCTTTACTGCTTCGCGTTAAAATGATTCCGGGCAAAGGTGAGGTATTGCTGCCAGTCGTAGCGGGTTAAATTATGCGCCCCTTCGCGCAGGTGATACCCCAGGCTGGTGTTGAAGACCGGCACATTGATGGTAGGCTGCACCGTAGTCGGCAGTGGGTCAATGCTATACAGGGCATAGACAGACTCGGCGTTTTTTAAGGCCAGAAACGAACCCATTGGGTCAGCCCATTTATCCTCACTCGCTGTACCCACATATACCGCACGGGGTGCCATGAGGGCCAGTAGCTCGTGCTGATCTACGGGTAGCGAATCTTCCCGGTCACTGTACTGGCTAAACCGGGGCGGAAACCAGTGCGGAAATACGTTGGTGGTCATCTTCACGGTTTCGCCATAGTGCCGACGCGACAACGACGAGCCGCCGTTACCCGAACAACTAGAAACAA
>JBBRUB010000578.1:0-3494 GCA_038248175.1 Cytophagales bacterium
CAGAAACTCGTCCTGCTGGAAGGCCGGATGCCGGGTTGCGAGGGTTGCGCCATCAACTGCTACATGCAGCCATCTTTTGCAGTCGAAACCAGTAAGTACTTCTGGAAAGCCCTGCCCAGCACGCTCAAATACAACTGGATAAAAGGCACCTGGAAACAGCTGGTGTAACTCATTTCTTCACCACTTTCCGCACCAGCGACCGCCCGCCGACCTCGACCCGGAGCAGATAGATGCCGGACGAAACGCCCACCAGGCTAATGACCTGCTCATGTTGCCGGGCGGCTTTCTTAAACGTCAGTTCGTGCAGAACCCGACCATTCACATCGGTCAGGCGGAGGGTGGCCGGGGCGGGGCTACTGCTCTGGATAATTACCTGTAACCGGTCTTCAACGGGATTAGGAAAGGTGGTCAGCGTAACGGCTTCATCGCGGTAGTCGGGAATTGCCGTGATAATGCCGGTTTCTGTGGCTGGCTGGTAAGGCGGAATAACGGCGGGCGTACCGGGGGTGTCGATAACGGTGATAAAAAACTCGAACTGCGTCTGACTGATAACAACTCCGTCGCGGTACTCGCGCACGGTAATGGCCGCGCTGTAATAGCCCTGCCGGGTGGGTGCATCCCAGATGAGGATAGCCGTGCGATTGTTGAGAACATACGTACCCTGCCGGGCCAGGTCGTTGGGGTATTGATAGCCCGGCGCAACGGTGCCTGCACAATCGTTGTTACTCTGCCTGGTGAGCGGTTTTACCAGCGAATAACTCAGGCTGTCGCCGGTGAAATCAGCACTGCTGAACGGCAACACGTACCGCTGGTTTAACGGGGCCGTGAACCCAGTTTCGGGAATCAGGAGCGTTGGTGTCTGGACGGTACCCGTCACGAACGTAGTGGTAAGCGTCATAGAAAGTTGGGATGCTGTTGGCAGATTCAAAACGTTCGTTCGGTTAACGAGTGATGTTGCAAGCGTATATGTTCCCGGCCCGGTGTAGGTATGCGTGGTACGATATACGCTGATACTGGTTTTTTTATCAGGACTAAACACCTTCGACGAACTGGTTAGCTGCTGTGGGCTACTGCCATCTCCAAAGCAGAGGATTACGTTACCAGTTATAATGATAGAACTTGTCTCATCGCCAAAAACGTAAACGCTGATCTCATAGGTCAGAGCAGATACAGATTTGACCTGAATGTAGCCGCCCCACAGGTGAGTGGCGTAGGTCTGCCCGCTGAGGAGCAGGCAAAACAGCAAAAAGAGTTTAGTTTTCATAACCGGAGAGTAAATCGGGAAAGCCTTATTTGTAACCATAACTTGCACAAGCCGTTGTTATGTATGTTTGCCCGTCAATATTTCGTAAGCGGTATATTTCACCAATTTTGCACCATGCTTTACACCGCCGATCAGATCGCCCAGTTACCCGCTTCGGGTTTTCGCTATCTGTTCGTTTCCAGTAACGATCACGTACTGACTATCACGCTGAACCGACCCGAAAAGAAAAACGCGCTCAGCCCGCCCATGCTGGCCGAACTGGCTTTTGCGCTGGCCTACGCGCACTATACGCCCGATGTCTGGCTGGTGGTTCTGGCCGCAACGGGCAACGTGTTTTGCGCGGGTATGGACCTGAAATCATTGGCCGAGGGCAGCACCGAAGCCGCTACCGTACCTGACCCATCGGGACCGGTACGGCTGGGCGAGTTGATGGCCGGGCTGCACAAACCCTGCATTGCACGGGTGCAGGGGCCGGTCTATGCGGGTGGCTTCTTGCTGGTGGGGGGTAGTACGTATGTGGTGGCGGCTGAGTCGGCTACGTTTACCCTGCCGGAGGTGAAACGCGGCCTGTTTCCATTTCAGGTGCTGGCCGTTTTGCTTGACATTATGCCCTACCGGCAGGCCATCGACCTCTGCCTGCGCGCCCGCACCATCCCTGCCAGCGAAGCCAAAACCCTCGGCTTAGTTACCTACGCTGTTCCCGCCGACGGCCTGGACGCTACAATGCGGCTTATTATTGAGGAATTGCGGCTCTTCTCTCCCACTGCCATGCAGTTTGGACTCCGGGCCGCGCAGGAATTAAAAAGTCTGCCACCCCATGAGCAGCAGGCCTTTATGCACGACCAGTTCCAGCAACTTCAGCAAACCCCCGACGCCAGAGAAGGCATGGCCGCGTTCCTGGAAAAACGACTGCCGAAGTGGTCATGACGCAACCATGCTGGCGCTACTCGCACTTCCGGCGGGTGTCGATAATGTTCTGGATTTTCCAGAAGCCACCCATGCGCACAAGTGTAAAAGCGTTAGCTCCGCAGTGGCGTTGCTGGCCGTTGTAGTAAAACTGATAAGGCGTAAAGGCCGTTGCCAGATCACTATCAACGTGTACCACATAACTGCCGAATCGCTCGTCCAGCGAGCCAGGCTTCGCTTTGCCAACCGACGTAATGAAACCGGCAATTGGGTTGTCCTTCACCGATACATTTCCTTCTTTGTTCTCCACCGTTTGCAATCTGGCCCCCGGCGCAAATAGCGGCTTCAATACGGTTGAATCAGCTTTATTCATACCGGTAAACATCTGGCTGATAGTAACCCGCACAGCCGTTTCGTCGCCAGATTGGGCGAGAGCGGGGATGGTTGATAAAACCCAGAAAAACAGTAATACGACTTTCATGCGACACGCTGGTTACGGCCAATGACCCAGTAAAGTAAGGCCCCAATGATGTTCAGAAACAGAACCACAATGACCCAGATCAGCTTGTCATTCGAGCCGCGAAAATCACTCCGAATAATGTCGATCAGCGCAATAATAGGTACTAACAAGCCCACCACCAGCATAAAGAGCGCGACAATAATGAGGATAAGTTCCTGCCCGCCCAAACCCATGAATGCATACATCCGATTAGTACGTTTAACGAGTGAAGAACCAGCAGGACGTTAAAAACCCCGCCCGTTCTGAAGATCAAATATACTGATTCACAATCATTTCGTACAGTTCCTGCTGCCCGCTGCGCTGCTTCGGTTCGCCGTTGGTCATGGCATATTCGCGGAGGTTTTCCAGGGTCAGTTCGCCTTTCTCGAATTGTGCGCCTTCGCCGGTATCGTAGCTGGCGTAGCGATCGGTACGCATTTGTTTGTATTTCGATTTGCCCAGAATGGCTTCGGCGGCAATAGCGGCTCTGGCAAAGGTGTCCATGCCGCCAATGTGGGCAATGAAAATATCTTCCAGATCAGTGGAGTTCCGGCGGGTTTTGGCGTCGAAGTTGACCCCGCCCGATTTCAGACCGCCCGCTTCCAGAATCACCAGCATGGCCTCGGTCAGTTCATAAACATCGACGGGAAACTGGTCGGTATCCCAGCCGTTCTGGTAGTCGCCCCGGTTGGCGTCGAGGCTGCCAAGCATGTTGTGGTCGGCGGCTACCTGTAACTCGTGCGCAAAGGTGTGACTGGCCAGCGTGGCGTGGTTGGTCTCGATGTTCAGTTCAAAATCGTCCTGCAGGCCCAACCGGTTCAGGAA
>JBBRUB010000579.1:0-3491 GCA_038248175.1 Cytophagales bacterium
ACTGTAGTAGAGCAGCAGCCCGAATTTCCTGGGGGTATGCCTGCACTTGGTCAGTATCTTAGTAAGAATATTCGCTATCCGGCGGCCGCTCAGCGGGCCAACGTATCGGGCCGGGTGTTCGTGAGTTTCGTGGTAAACACCAACGGCAGTATTCAGGACGTTCAGGTGCTGAAAGGTCTGGGCTTCGGCACGGACGAAGAAGCCAAGCGCGTAGTAGAAGGTATGCCCAAGTGGCGTCCGGGTAAACAGTCGGGCCGACCCGTGCGGGTAAAGTATAACCTACCGATCAACTTCACGCTGGAATAAACCACAATGCGCGGACGAAATCAGGGTCCGGCGAGGTTAACGCTGTTCATTGCCGCGTTTGCATCGCTGGCGTACATGGGAGGAGGCATCGCACTGATTGCCTCCTCCCAATCGTTTGGGGGGGTATTCCCTGAACCAGGGTTGTCTCGATACAGCATGGGTATCCTGCTGTTTTTGTATGGTGCCTACCGGGCCTACCGGGCTTATCAACGTTTTCAGGAAGATGAATAAATACCTGCTTGGGGTTGGTCTGGCATCCCTGTTGCTGACAGCCTGTACTAATGGTGAGCAATTGGACAACCCATCGCGGGGGACGATTACTGTTGCCGCTGACGAGTCATTCAGACCACTTGTAACGCAATTGACGGAGGCCTACGCGGGCATATACCCCAACGTAAAATTTAACGTCGTCTTTAAACCTGAGCAGGAAGCAATCAATCTAATGCTTCAGGACAGTGCCCGTATCGTGTTTACGACCCGGACGCTGAAGCCGAACGAACAGGCCGTGCTGACGAAACTGAAAATTCCGGGGAACGCCACAAGAATTGCTACCGATGGGGTGGCGCTCATCATAAACCGGGTTAATACCGACAGCCTGATTACGATGAACGAACTTACTGGTATCTTCTCAGGACAGAATACACAATGGGAACAGCTGAAAGGTGCTAATCGGAAAGGGCCGATAACGCTCGTGTTTGACAATAACAACTCGAGTAATCTGGATTTCATTCTCAAGAAATTCAACGTAACCGACATGAGTAAACTGCGCATCTTTGCCACAAAATCAAACAGGGAGGCAATTGAGTTTGTCAAAGAAAATCCGTCGGCCCTGGGGTTCATTGGCGTTAACTGGATCAGCGATAACGACGAGCCACTGACCGCTGAACTCTCTCGTAATCTGCGGGTGATGGGCGTTTCGGATAAACCGAATCCAATTAGTCGCGACGATTACTACCAGCCATTTCAGCGGGCTTTGGGCCTGGAAGACTACCCCCTGCGCCGACCGGTCTATATTCTGAGTCGTGAAACGCACCCCGGCCTGGGTGAAGGACTAACCAACTACGTAGCCCGGGATGCCGGTGCGCTTATTATCGAAAAATTGGGCCTTTGGCCCACAATACCATATAATAGAGAGGTAAATATCACGAAATAAGCAAAATTTACACTTTGCCGACAATTTTTTAGCTTTGTTGGCTGTTTACTGAACAACGTAGCAATTTCCCAATTTACCAACCTAAATACGTGATGAACACCCCTGCTAAATCGCTGTTTTCTGCCCTATTGCTGGGTGCAATGGCGACACCGGTACTGGCACAGGATATTCCTGCTGCTCTGAAAGACATCGAAGCTGACCGATTCGATAAAGCTGGTAAAAGCCTGACGCAGTTGGCGGCTGGTTCACCTTCTGCCCAGAATCAGTTTTATCTCGGTTACTATTACCTGCGTTCGGGACAGGTTGATCAGGCTAAGACTGCTTTTGATAAGGGGGGCGCTGCCGATCCTAAAGATCAGCTGAACAACGTAGGGCAGGCAGGTGTGGCCCTGATGAAAAAAGACCGTGCTACTGCCAAAACATTGATCGACGAAGCGGTCGCCAAAACCAAAAGCAAGAATCAGGATGTGCTGATCCGGGCGGGCGAGATGTACACCTTGTCAGACAAGACCAACGATCCTGCCGAAGCTTTGCGATTGCTGACCATTGCCGACGAGAAGGACAAGAAGAACGAAAATGCCGAGATCGAAATGATCATGGGTGATGCATATACCTTAAAGAACGACGGGGGTAACGCAATTACTAAATATGAAAATGCCCTGACGATTGATCCGAAACTGGCCGAAGCTGTTTACAAAATCGGGCGGCTATATCTGCGCGGTAAAAACTATACAAAAGCGCAGGAGTACTTTAAGCAGGCCATCGAACTGGATCCTGAGTTCGCGCCTACGTACCTCGCCTTCGCCGACGCCCTCGCCAGTTCGCGGGCCTATAAGTCTGCCGCGCAGAACTACGAACTCTACGTGCAGAAAAGCAGTACGACAGATCCCGAAACGTTGCTCGATGTGGCCCGGTATCGCTTTTTGGCCAAAGATTATCAGGGTGCGACTGACTATCTGAACCAACTGAAGGGAAAGGTAAACAACCCCATTGCCGACCGTATGTACGGCTGGGCATACTATGGCCTGAACCAGCCCCAACAATCCGTTGATGCGCTGAACCGCTTTATTGGTACGGCTCCGCAAAAAGTCATCTACGACGATTACAAGTATCTGGGACGTTCGTATGGCCAGCTGAATACGCGCGAAGCTGATTCGCTGGGAATTGTCAATCTGCTCAAAGCAGCTCCTCTGGATACGACCGACAACCTGTACCGGGAAGTAGGGGAGAAGTACTACAAGATGAAGCGATATGATAAAGCCGCCGACTACTACGGTCAGGTAATTAAAAATGACAAGAAGCCGCAAAACAACGATTATCTGTGGTTAGGCCTGGCCAGTTATCAATACGCTCCCCGCGTAGGCCGCGACAGCTCAGCCACACCAATGTCTGCCGAACAGATTGCTCAGACAAAGAAAATGTACTACATGAGGTCTGATTCGGCGTTTGCGGAGATGGCGAAGCGAATTGAATTGGACGGTAAAAAGTACCCGTTGGCGTACTATTATCAGGCACAGGCTAACTACTACGCCAATTCGCAGGATCCGCTTGTGGCCAGCGAAGTCGCTACGCCCCTGTACGAGAAGTTCATAGATCAGGCAACCAATAAGGATGCTGCGGATAATACGGATTACTCGCGCTACCTGATCACAGCCTATAAAGCCCTGGCAGGATTTAGCGTTGCCAAAAAAGACGACGCTAAAGTGAATGAGTATCTGAATAAAGTGCTGGTGCTGAATCCAAACGATGCCGACGCAAAAAAGGCACTTGAAGGCCCTAAAGTGCAACCCAAAAAAGGTTAAGCAACTAATCTGGCTATCTGATAGTAGAGAATAAAGAAAGCGCGACGGCTTCGTCGCGCTTTCTTTATTCTCCGAATGATAAATACCATCTTGCTTTACACCCTGAAACATGGTTTTGTGATAGGGGATCGTAACTTTGCGGGCGCATTTTTTTTGACTGACGACTCTCCCCTTGACACTGTATGCTTAACCTTGTCTTATTTGGCCCGCCGGGTGCTGGCAAAGGAACC
>JBBRUB010000580.1:0-3490 GCA_038248175.1 Cytophagales bacterium
CGGCGGGCGAGCTGCCCTTGTCGGCATCGTCGGAGGCAATGTTGGTCATGCCCACGTAGTCGAAGCCGTGCATACCGCCTTCCCACATGATGTTATAGACCCCCGTAACGAGGTTTTGGGCGGCAGCGGGGTCGGCCTGTACGGCAGCCACGCCAATTTGCCCCTGCGGAGGGGTGGTCAGGAAATCGTTACAGGCCATCAGTCCCGCGCCCAGCGTGAGAGTAAGCAGTGATAATCGGGTATATTTCTGGATATGATTCATGGCTGATAGTCAGTTAAAAGCCCATGCTCAGGCCAACGGCAAAGGTGCGGGTGACGGGGTAGGCGTTGAGTTCAATACCGGAGTTGAGCGGACCACCGGGCAGTTCGGGTGTGAAGCCGCTGTATTTCTGAAACGTCAGCAGGTTTTGTGCCGTCACATAGACGCGGGCCTGGCGGAGTTTCGCTTTTTCGCGCAGGGTAGCCGGAATGCTGTAGCCCAGCGTGAGGTTGTTGATGCGCACAAACGAGCCGGACTCCACAAAATACGTCGATGCGGGCGTGGCCGAGGTGATGGTACGCGGGTCAGTACTGCTCGGGTTGGTGGGTGTCCAGCGGCTGCTGGCGTAACTGGCTTCGATGTTATCCGTATTCTCGAAGCGGAACGCCTTCTTGCCGTTGTATATCTGGTTGCCCGCGTTGCCGTACAAATCCGTCGATACATCAAACCCTTTGTAATTCAGGGCCAGATTGATGCCATAATACAGTTTGGGCTGGTACGACCCGGCATAGATTTTGTCGTCGGAGTTGATGACGCCGTCGCTATTCACATCCTCATATTTCAAATCGCCGGGCCGCACACCGGCGCGGTTACCAAATACGGGCGACCCATCAATTTCGGCCTGATTCTGATAGATGCCAACGGCATTCAGCACATAAAAACTGCCTACCGGCTGCCCGTTATCGGCGCGGGTCGTGAGACCCTGCTGCCCTACAGCACCCTCCAGCAGGGCCTGCCCGCCGTTGAGACCCACCACCCGGTTTCTGTTGGCCGTCAGGTTGCCGCCGATGCTGTAGCCCAGCCCGCTTTTGGTTGTCTCTTTCCAGTTCAGTACCAGTTCAACCCCCTGGTTTCGGAACGAAGCAATGTTGGTCAGAAACTGGTTATCAGGGTCGCCGAAGATGGCCGGAATAATCTGGAAGGCCAGGGCGTCGCGGGTGGTCTTGTTGTAGTAGTCGAGTTCGCCGGTCAGGCGGCTGTCGAAAAAGGCGAACTCCAGTCCGGCGTCAATCTGCTGGGTACGTTCCCACTTCAGATCCTGGTTTTTGATGTCCTGAATGGCCGATCCCAACACCAGCCCGTTGTTGTAGAAGTACGGGATGTTCACGGCAGCGGTGAGCAGAAAGGCGTTACTTTCGATGACGTCGTTGCCCAGAATACCCCAGCTACCACGCAGTTTCAGGAAGTCGAACGGCGATTGTTTCATGAACGCTTCGTCCGAAATGACCCAGCCCAGGCCCACCGTTGGGAAGTAGCCCCAGCGTTCTTTAAACTTGGAACTTCCGTCGGCTCGCAGCGATGCGTTGAACAGGTATTTGTTCCGGATGGCGAACGTAGCCCGCGTCACGAACGACTGTCGGGTCTGCAAATCGCCCCCTGAATTATTGGACAACTGCTGGTTGGGATCGCCAAGGCCTAAATACCACAGATTCGGGTCGTTGGGTACGTTGATGCGCGAGCCTGAGACGAAATCTGATGTGAACCTCTCCGTTACCGATCCCAGCAGAAAGGTGAAGTTATTCTCGCCAAATGCCCGGTCAACCGTGGCTGTATTGTCGATGATATACCGGACTGACTGACTATTGGCCAAACTCAGGTTACTGTTGAGTTGCTGCTGATTGCCACCCGCCGTGATAAATGTATTGGCGTCGTTCTGGAATTGACGCAGATACGTCTGTTCGCGGTTGAAAATCACATCTGTGTTGAACGCCGAACGCAGCCGCAGCCATTCAACGGGCTGGTAGGCCAGGGCCAGATTGCCCTGTAGCCGACTGTTGATGATCCGGTTGTTGCGGCTGTCCAGACTCAGTAACGGGTTATTCACGTTGCCAAATGCCGACGCATTACCGTATTTGCCGTCTGCCAATGCCGGAACAATGGGAGATGCCCGGTACAGACTCGGATACACCCCATCCAGGTCAACGGCCCGCTCGTTGCCCCGCGAGAACGAAAGCTGGTTGCTGAACGTCAGCTTGTCGGTGATGTTAATTTCGTTATTGGCCCGGATGGTAAGCCGTTTAAAGTCGTTGGTTTTGACAATTCCCTGGTCGGTAAAGTAGCCCACGCTGAAGAAAAACGTATTGCGCTCCCCACCGCCCGAAATGGACAGGTTTTGGTTCGACTGTGGGGCGTTACGCAGGGCGGTATCATACCAGTTGGTCGTACCCGCATACGTCAGCGGTAAGTCGTTTACGTTTTTGCCGGGGGCCGCATCGGCGAGGTAGCTGATGTACTGCTCGCGGCTGGCCATGCCAATGAGATTGGCGGGCTGGCGCAGGCTGATGTTGGCGTCGTACTGCACCTGAACGGGGCCTTTTTTGCCCTGCTTTGTCGTCACGATCACCACGCCGTTGGCCGCCCGAACGCCGTAGATTGCCGCCGATGCATCTTTCAGCACCTCGATGCTCAGAATGTCGTTGTTGCTGATGTTCCGAATGTCGTCTGTCAACACGCCATCGACCACATAGAGCGGACTCACGCCACCCAACGCCGAGCCAACGCCCCGCACCCTTATTTGCGGCTGCTCGTTGGGCCGCCCGGTCGCGATCACCTGAACCCCGGCCAGTTTGCTTTGCAGGGCCTGCGTGGGCGTTTGTACCGGATATTTCACGATCTCTTCGCCCCGAAGCTGACCCACGGCTCCCGTCAGGTCGCGCCGTCGCTGGGTACCGTACCCAACGACCACAACCTCTTCGAGAGCCTGAACATCATTGGCCAGCGTTACGTTGACGACGCTCTGATTGCCCACCGGCACTTCCTGCGTTGTCATGCCAATCATGCTGAACTGAAGCGTGGCTCCGTTCGGTACATCAATGGAATACTGCCCCTCAACGTCGGTCGAGGTGCCGGTTGTTGTACCCTTTACGAGGACCGTAGCACCGGGCAGGCCCTGTTGATTGTCCTGCGCAATAACACGGCCCGACACGCGCTGCTGCGCCTGAGCGAGGCCGAAACCGGAGAGTAATGCCAGAAGAAGGAGGTAAACTGGTTTATTCATGGGAAATATCTATTTAAAACCGATAGAGTATCCCGATAACTAAACCCCCTACCAGTTTGTTGTTGGTGAGACAGTATAGTTTTTCCTGTAAATAATTGTATCTGGGCAATTACCTGGTAAAGCGGTATGAAGTAGCCCGGACCTCCCGGTCCGGTAGCCGTAAGGCTAATGATGTAGCTACCGTGTTAGCCTTATGGCTACCGGACCGGGAGGTCCGGGCTACTTCAACTACA
>JBBRUB010000581.1:0-3487 GCA_038248175.1 Cytophagales bacterium
CAAACACATCGGCGGTGAGGTCGAGCGTGCCGGTCATGCCGTAGAGCAGCGACATACCGTAGAGCATAATGGCCGAGCTGACTGCGCCAAAAATCAGGTACTTAATACCCCCCTCTGACGCCCGGCGCGTGCCGCTCAGGGCCGTGAGTAGATACGACGCAACGGACACCAGTTCGATGCTGACGTAGATGCTGAGCAGGTTGACCGAAATCGTCATCAGAAACAGCCCCAGCGTCATAGCCACCAGCAGCGCGTACCAGGGAAGGGGTGATACGGCACTCCGGGGTCCGGCACTTCGGGATACGGCACTCCGCGGTCCGGCGGTCTGGTGGGGGCCAGCCAGTTCGTAGGCCACTACCAGCAGCGCGGCCAACGCCACTACTACCTGCATGAACTGCGCCTGATGATCCATGAACAGCAGCCGCCCGAACAGAAACCCGCGCCACGGCAGCAGTACCGCCCAGATTAGGGCCACTGCCAGTATAAACAGTGTCAGTCCGCCCAGATAGATTCTGGCGTCGGGTCGGCGCAGCGTCAGCAACTCGGTTAGTAGCAGAGCGCAGAAACCCGCCATCAGCCAAAGCACCGGCCCAAACCCGCCGAAGCTGTCGAGAATGTCAGAAAGTTGATCGGAGAGTGACAAAGGGGGAGTGGTCAGAATGACAGGCAATCGGAATGACAAAAACAGATTAAAGCATACCGTCTGCTTGTGGGCGGCCTTCGTAGGTGCGTAACTGAACGGGGTTCTTGGACTTACGGAGCCGGATATTCAGGAATTCGACCAGCAGCGAGAACGCAATGGCAAAATAGAGGTAGCCTTTTGGTACGGTGCCTACTTCCTGATCGAAGATAACCACCTCAGACAGGTGCGCGCCTTCGGCCACGAGCATGAAGCCAATCATAATCAGGAACGCCAGACCCAGCATCTGAATGGTAGGGTGCTGATTGACAAACCGACCTACCGGCCCGGCAAAAAACATCATCACCACCACCGACGCGATGACGGCGATCATCATAATCGGGATGTTGCGCGTCAGGCCGATGGCCGTCAGGATGGAGTCGATGGAGAAGACGATGTTGGTAATGGCAATTTGCGTAATGACGCTGGAAACAGAAACTTTGCCCTTCGCGCCCCCGGTTTCCAGTTCGTCTTCGTTACTGCCTTCCAGTTTGTGGTGAATCTCCGACGTGGCTTTATAGAGCAGGAACAGCCCGCCCGCAAACAGGATCAGGCTTTGGCCTGTAAAAGCCGCCGTAAACCAGCCCGCGTCGATGTGGGTAAACGGCTTGCTCAGCGAGATAACGAACGAAATGCCCAGTAGCAGAACAAGCCGGAACGCCATGGCCAGAATAAGCCCGATGTTGCGGGCGCGGGCCTGATCGCCCTCGGCCAGTTTGTTGGCCGCAATGGAGATAAAGATAATGTTGTCGATGCCGAGGACGATTTCAAGAAACGTCAGGGTCAGCAGACTGATGATGGATTCGGCAGTAAATAATTCGGCCATATAGAAAAGCGGGAAAGTTATGCAAAACTACCGGCCCCGTGCCGGGTGTGCAACTATCTTGCTCAGGAATGAACCAACAGCCTGACAAAAGGTTGGCGCGTGGGCCTGAACGGCCACCAGCCACCAGCCAATAACATAATACCCCCAAAGCACGTTAATTCAGAAGGTTCAATGCGTATTACACCCACCGGTCTGCTCCCCACCAGCCGGAAACCATACTGAAATGTCTGCTTCCAGAATTATAGTCCGTGCGCTGCTTGGTCTGCTTGCTCTTGTGCTGCTGCTCGTGGGTTTCGTTCTCATTGTGGCTACCACGCCATGGGGGCAACAGTTCGTTACGAAGCAGGTAAACAGCTACTTAGCCGGTAAATTAACCTCGCCCTTTCGTATTGGCAGCATCCGCTACGACATTCCCGATTACATTGAACTGCGCGACGTTTTCTTCAAAACACCCCAGGGCGATACCCTCCTGAACGGCGGGCTACTGCGCATCGACCTCGATATGTGGGGGCTGATCAACAACCGGGTAGCCATCAACGGAATTTTGCTCGAACAGACGCAGGTAAACATTAGCCGCACTTTACCGGACCGGAACGCCGGACCGCCCACCTTCAATTTTCAATACCTTGTCGATGCCTTCGTAACGCCCGACACGGCGGCAACGCCTACCGATAGTGCGGCTTCGTCGCTGGTGATTTCGCTCAACAAAATCCGGCTCAACGATGTGCGTATCAAGTACCGAGACGACATAACGGGGGCCGACGTGAACGCCTACGTGAAGCAGTTGCAGACAAGCTTTACCGAAATCAATATCGACAAATCGATTTACCATATTGAGGCCCTGAATGCCGACGGTCTAAACGTATATGCCCGGCTGTACGATGGTCTGCCCACGCCCCCCAACAAACCCGAATCTACGGCGGCCAGCGATACGCTCGATATTGGTCTCGGTAAGTGGGCCATAAACCAGGCAAAGTGGGACGTGAACGTCCAGACTGCCGATTTCAGGACGAAGGGCAGCGTTGGGAAACTCAGGATGGCGTCGAACTATTTTTACCTCGACGGCCAGAAAATCAGTATCGAATCGCTCCTGCTCGAAAACGCCGATATAGCCGCTACGCTGACCAAACCGACTAAGAAAATAGTCCCATCTGCCCCCACCGAACCGGCATCAACGGGGCCGGGCTGGGCCGCTACACTCGGTACGGTACGCTTTGCCAACAACCGGATTAAGTTTGACGATGAAACTGCGTCGAGACAGGCAAAAGGACTGGACTACGGTCACCTCGATTTGCGTAATCTTGGCATCGCGGGGAAAGATCTGGTCTATCGCGACCTCGGTAAACGTGGGCTGGTAGTGAGCGGTAACCTGCGCGATGGCCAGTTTGTGGCCCAAAGCGGATTTGTACTGCAACAGTTCAATGCCGACGTTCTTTATGCCGATCGGATTGTTAAGCTCACCAGTCTCTATATTAAAACACCCACTTCGCTCATCCGCGATCAGCTGGTGCTGCGCTACGACTCGCTGGCGCAACTAACCAACCCGCGTTTTGCCAATCAGGTACAGGTACGCGTCAAGCTCGATAAAAGCCGGCTGTCGGTGGCTGATGTGCTGCAACTGGCCCCGCAACTGGCCGACACGCCCCCGTTCAGTAATAGCCCAAAGGCAACCTTTCGGTCAAGTGCCGAGATAACGGGAACGCTGGCCAGCCTGAACCTGCCGCGCTTTGAACTCGATCTGCTGTCCGGCACGCACCTGCGCGTGAATGGGCGGCTGACCAACGTGACCGACCCTGACCGCATTGGCGTTGACCTGAACATTACCGGTGCCACCACCCGCCTGGCTGACATTCAGCAATTAGTGCCGCCCGGTACCATTCCCGAAGGCATTGCCCTGCCTGATATACTTGACCTGACGGGCAAACTCAAAGGCCAGCTCAACGATTTGGTTATTGATGCTAAACTTAGTACCGACTGGGGCA
>JBBRUB010000582.1:0-3468 GCA_038248175.1 Cytophagales bacterium
GGACTCTGGGTGAAAATATGCTTCACCTTCCCGCTGGCAAACACCCCGGCAATGGGCAGAAACTCGCTGCGGTCGTAGTTGGCCGGCTTTTCGACCATCCGCCGGTTAGCTGCCGAATCGGTCATGATGAGCCGGAAGTTATACGCCTGTACTTTTTTGTCGCCTTCGCCGGTGCTTCCCGTCAGGATTTGACCACTTTTGGTGAAGATATGCCCGGCAAAGCGTTCGCAAAACTCGCTTCTCGGCTCGCGCCCGATGCGGTAGTCGGCTCCGGCCATAGCCGCTAAATCACCTTCGTAGGTCGCGTCGATGAATACTTTTCCCGTAATCATTACGGGCTGCTGGGTCGTCAGATTCAGGAAGGTAGCTGAAAGGATTTTTGACCCACCCGTCTTGTTTTTACTGACGCTGGTTTTGGTTAGCCGATGCTGAGTCAGCACCCGTATGCCGGGCTGTTCGTCCAGCATTGCTTTAAATAGCTGGAGCGTAACGTGCGGCTCGGCATTCACGCCGTAGTAGCAATCGACGGCCTGTTTGGAAGTTGGCCCGTACGTTTTTTTGTAGTAATCGAACGCCCGGAACCGGTACTCGTTGAAGGTACCACTGAGGGCCTCCGTCGAGAGGAAATCGGTGAACGACAGTCCCCCCGTCATCAGCCCGCCAACGTGTGGGTACTCCTCCACCAACGCCACGCTATGCCCCTGCCGGGCGGCATTAATGGCCGAAAAGACCCCGGCGGGAGTGGCCCCGTAAACGACAACGTCGAAGTTTACACGCTGTGCCTGCGCATTTGTTATCGCCCAGAAGAGTAATCCATAAAGAAGAGTTCGCATAACTGGAAAAGCAAAAAGCCCCGGCCCGCTATCTGAAACGGGTCGGGAAACATGATTATAGTTTTGCCCAGAACAGCCGGGCTGCTGCTTCATAGACCGTGTTCTGGTCGGAGACCTGCGGGGCATTGGCATTGCGGGAAATCTCATCGACAGGATAAGGGAACCGTTTCGCCGTGCCGTCGGGGTCGTTTAGGGTAATCAGCCCCGTGCGCCGAACATCGTTGAAGGCTTCCTGGCTCTGAAACACAAACAGGAAGATGTATTTCTGGGCCACAATGTCGCGCAGCGTCAGTTTATCGGCCCCCATCAACACCTTCGGACGGGCTACGTAGGCATTGATCTGTGCGGCAGTTAGGGCCACGGCCGGGTTGAACAGAGCTGACTGCGCCAACGCTGACCGGACAGCCGCTTCGTAAGCCGCATAAGCTTTAGCCTTATCGTTGAGCCGAAACTGCGCTTCAGCTTCAATAAACTTCAGTTCCGTGTAGGTCAGCAGAGGTAATGGTGAAGTCCGGTTCTGGAGGTAGAGCGGTTTGGAATACAGCGTTCCGTTTACCGTTACGTCGGTGTTGGCCTTGCTGGTAGGAGGCGTTACCACTTTACCGCCAATTTTAGTGAACCAGATGTTGGCGCGGGGGTCGGCCAGTACGTCTTCGCCCGTTTCGAGAAACGACCGCATGGCCGTTACAATCCCGTCAACGACCACGATGGTAGCCGCATTGAGGAAGTTATTGGCAATAGGGTTGGCATTTTCAGGGTTGCTCTGGTAGCCGGTAACAATAAACCCTTCGGTAGGTGCAAATGAATTACCGATGGCCGCAACGGCCTGTTGAGCCGATTCCTGCGAGTTCACGTTGCTCAGGCGGTTAGCCAACCGGGCTTTCAGCCCCCAGGCCGTTTTCTTCCAGAGGGTCATATTTCCTCGAAAAATCAAATCATCAGTACCGGGGCGGCTAGCGGCTGTAGTGGCCTGGTCGGACTTTTGAATGCCCGAATCGAGGAGTTTCTGCATCTCGGTATATAATTCCTGAGCCGTGTTGAAAGCGGGCTGATTGATGGTTTCCTGCCCCACCTCGCGATACGGAATATCGCCGTAAACATCTACCAGTAACGACAGGGTGTAAGCCGTCATGATGTCGGCAATGGCACTATACCCCACTCGCTGTTGGGTTTCGGCTTTAGCCCGGATATCATTGAAATAACGGATGGCTTGGAAGCCACTGGTCCAGCGGTTTCCTGACGCCCCACCAATCTGGAGTTTAGTGGCGGTGTTGAGACCGGTAAAGTTGGTGTGTTCGGCTGCGTAGCCGCTTAGGATAGATATACTACTTACCACCCGCTGCACCACTACCATCTCGGCGGCTGGCAGAATGGTGTTTAGCGGGGCGTCGGAAATAACGTTGGGATTAGTGTCGATGTCGTTCAGCGTTTTCTCGGAGCAGGCCGTTGACAACAGGGCCAGGGCGAAGCTGATACAGATTATTTTTTTCATGATGATGATTGCGTTTGGATGAGAGCCAGGCTTAAAATTTAAGGCGAATACCCCCGCCAATGCTACGGGTCTGGGGCTGCTGATACCATTCGATACCGACCGAATTACCCGTGCCGGCCCCTGACAGCGTGTTGGTCATGTTCAGTTCGGGGTCAACGAAGGTGCTGGTAATCAAGAATAAATTCCGCCCTGTCAGGAACACGCTAGCCCCTGATAGTCTTACTTTTCCAAGTATGGAAGCGGGCAAATCGTAATTCAGATTTATTTCCCGAAGCCGTACAAAAGAAGCCGGGTCAAGGTTTAGTTCGGGAATGGTATTGACGGTTCCCCAGTACGGGTTGCGCTTTAGAATGGAGACATCGTTGTTGCCTTCGACCACCAACCTCCCGTTTACAAATCTCCCTTTCTGGCCGGGCAGAATCTGCTGAATATCCCGGTCGAGGGTTTCGGCCGATAGCCCCTGGTGCGCGATTCGGCCTGTAGCTGCGAGAAGAACAGCCCCCCTGCCGCCAGTCGATCTGGAAACCGAGCGAGAGTGCTTTGTAGCGGAAGGAGTTGATAAAATTAATCTCAAAATCAGGATTTGGCGTACCCAGAATCTGCTGTACCGGGTTTTGCAGCGGAAATCCGGTTGTTAAATTGACTACCGTTTGCCCCGTTGCCGGGTCGCGTGCCATGGGTCGGCCATAGAACGATGGATAGTTCTGACCCGTTTCGGCCACGAGCTGGATGGCCCCGCTGGCATCGGCCAGCACAATTCGGGATGGCCCGGCAGGCAGGGCTTCAACAGTCGTGCGGTAGGTCGAGAAGTTAGAAGTAAAATCCCAGATGAAAGCCGCGCTCTTCAATGGGGTCAGCCGAAGGACGATCTCATGGCCCCGCGAGAGTAACTTACCCGCGTTATTGATCTGGGTACCAAAACCCGTAGAAGGCGGCAGCGGAATGCCAAAAATCTGCCCGTCAGATAGGCTTCGGTAATAGGTATAGTCAACACTAATGCGGTTTTTGAGGAAGCGCAGTTCGGTACCAAGCTCCACACTGCGGGTATTTTCGGGGCGCAACGTAGGGCTGATGCTGGTACCACTGGGCAAAAAACCCGCTACGCCGTTGAATGGAAACAGGAATCCGGTACTGAGGGCCGAA
>JBBRUB010000583.1:0-3460 GCA_038248175.1 Cytophagales bacterium
ACCCATCGGAGCCAGCCGGTCGAGGTCATGGCTGTCGATAAACTCCAGCACCCGGTCATCGTCGGTAAAATGCCCAATCATCTGCTGATTTGCCGAGGCCAGTCCGCGCAGGACCGGAGCCAGCTTTGCGGCCTGTTGGGTACGCTGTTCCGGCGCAAGTGCCGCCATCTTCTCCCCGCCAAATACCGGGCGGTCTTTCCCGTGCGACGGACCGCCGTAGTGACTTTCGAGGTATTCGGCGCAGCGTTCAACGACTTCGAGTGTGTTTACGTAGCTGTCGTAGGCCGTATCGCCCCAGGTAAACAGTCCGTGCGAGCCGAGCATGATACCGCGCAACTGAATGCCGTTGGCCGCATTCTCGTTCAGGCAGTCGCGCAGTTGCAGGCCGAGGTCGAAGCCGGGCCGCTGCCAGTCCACCCAGCCAATCTGCCCGTCGAAGAGTTCGTGCGTAATACGTTTACCATCTTTGGCAGCTGCAATGGCAATGGCCGCGTCGGGGTGCAGGTGGTCAATGTGGGCAAAAGGCAGGAACCCATGCAGGGCGGTATCAATAGACGGGGCTTTGGAGTCGAGGTCGTAGATGCAATGGTTAAACAGAGCCACCATCTCATCTTCATGTTCCAGCCCCCGGTAGCGATTTTCCAGCGCGAGCAGCCGGTTCATGTACAGCGCGGCCAGACCACTGCGTTTGAGGGTCCCGATGTCGCCCCCGGAGCCTTTGATCCACATCACTTCGGTCATCTCGCCGGTAAGGGGGTCGGGTGCCAGGGCTTTGCAGGAGGTGTTTCCTCCGCCGTAGTTGGTGAGCCTAAGGTCGGCACCCAGCAGGTTGGAGCGGTAAAGCAGCAGGGCTACGGGATCGTCGTTGAGCTGGGCCACTTTGGCCTCATCCCAGAGGTAGCTGACGTGCCTGAATGTGGGAGCAGATGTCATAATGAGTTGATTTTGAGTAATTCAGAAGATTCTATTTTAATTCTTTAAAACTGACTGCCCATACCAATGAGTATGGTTGAGAAAATAATCAGACCCAGCCCGGCATACACCACGCGGTACGTTTTTGGGCTGGCTCCGCGCCACTCGTGCAGGGCCAGGCCCCAGAGTGTGCTGAAAATAATGATGAAGGCCATATGCAACGTCCAGCCCGCAAACCGGAAGCCATCGCCGAGGTAGGCGTCGCCCATGCCGTAGAAGAAGAACTGAAAATACCAGACCGTACCGGCCAATGCCGCCCAAAAATAATTACGCGACAGGGGTTTCTGCACGTTGGCGTAATCAGAAAAGCTTTTGTTACGCTGGTTGAGCCACATGCACCAGATGAAATTGGTCATGAATCCGCCCAGCAACAGCACCGGATAAATGGCATTATTCTGCCAGAGCGGGTCGGTTCCCTGACTTACGGCCCGCAGCGCAATGGGCTTGCCCGCCGTAAGACCAAAGGCAAAACAGGCGCTCAAAATACCCGATACGGTAGCGGTAATAACGCCTTTACGCAGGTCAAACTCAGCTACGGTGGCCTGTTGCTGTTCAGCGTCGAGTTCCTTTTCTTTCCGAAAGCCCGCCAGCCCACACACGGCAATACCCATTAAACATACGGCCACGCCCGCCAGCGTAAACCAGCCCGCGCGGGTGTAGAGCAACTCATCGCCCCGGCCTTCCCAGATGGGCGGAATCAGCGTACCAAAAGCCGAGCAGTAGCCCAGGGCCACGGCCATGCCGAGCGAGATGCCGAGGTAACGCATGGTCAGCCCGAAGGTAAGCCCGCCAATGCCCCAGAGCACCCCGAAGAAAAACGTCCAGCCGAGGGCAGAAACGGGCGTGCTGATAATGGCCTGATAGGGGTCATGCACGGTGAGCCAGCCCATGACCCAGGGAACGATGAGCCACGACGCCACGCCCCCCACAATCCAGGCCGATTCCCACGACCACCCTTTAACGCGCCGGAACGGCAGATAGAAACTCCCGGACGCAAACCCGCCCAGCGCATGAAACAGAACCCCGGCAAATGAACCCATTGAAAAATAGTAGAGACACGATAAAAGCGCGAAGCTACAAATACCACGCCAGTCAACCATCCTACACTGTCCTACTTATGGTATTATTCATCGTAATTATGGTAATCATCACACCTGAAAGCGCATCATATGCTACGCCGTCAGAAAGTTTACGGTCGGCACTTTGACTGAATCAGTAATCCTCCTACTTTTGCGCCACAATTCAGGGCCGCCAGTGTCGGATAGTGGTCGATTCCACCTGATTTGTAATCAGGATGCGCAAGCGCGTCGGGGGTTCGAATCCCTCCACTGGCTCAAAAGCCGCCTTCAGTAATGTTGGCGGCTTTTTTTGTGGTCGATCCCGCTTAACGTACCATCAGTTTGTAAGTAGCGGGCCCGTTTGCTTACTTAGCTGCCCCTTACTTCGCAAAAAAACGAATGCTCCTCACGACCCGTACCCCCGCCGAATCCCTTGAAAAAACGTACCGTCTGCAATCCGTTGGCCGTGAGCAGATTGAGCAATTCAAAACCAGTTTCGTTAAACTGACCGGGCTGATTGACGAAAAGGAAAGTGAGGAAAACGTAAAAGACCACTTGATGGACTTTCTGAAAGAGGTCTATTATAACGGTGCCGCGCTCGGCGATGCCTACGTAGTGGCGCCGAAAGGAAAGACAGATTTCGTGATTCACCTCGGCAAAACTGCCGATTCGCAGGCGGGGGTGCTGTTTGAGGTCAAACGGCCCGCTAATAAGGGCGAAATGATTACCCGCCAGAACCTCAACGCCAAAGCCTTTCACGAACTGCTGCTGTACTACTTTCAGGAACGCCAGCGCGCCCAGAACAGCGACCTGCGCCATTGCGTCATTACCAATGTCTATGAATGGTACATCTTCGATGCGGCCCTGATTGACCGGCTGTTTTACCGCAATGCGCATCTGGCCAAAGAATACAAATCCTGGGCAACGGGCCAGAAAGTAAGCCAGAAAAATGAGCTGTTTTACAATGAAATTGCCAAACCCTTTTTAGCCGCGCTGACAGACGAAATCCCGTTTACCTACTTCGACCTGCGGGATTATCAGAAGACCGTTACAGATGCCGATAAAGCCAATGATAAGGCTCTACTATCCCTGTATAAGATTCTGTCGCCTACGCACCTGCTGAAACTACCGGCGGCTACGGACAGCAATAAGCTCAACCCGAAATTCTATTCTGAACTCCTGCACATTATCGGGCTGGAAGAGGTGAAGGACGGGGGTAAGAAGGTTATTCGACGGAAAGAAGCCAGCAAGCGGGATGAGGGGTCGCTGCTGGAAAACACCATTAGTCAACTCGATATAGCGGGTAAGCTGTTTCATTTACCCGACCGGACGCAGTACGGACCCACCACCGACGAGCAACTGTTCAGCGTTGCGCTGGAATTGTGCATTACGTGGGTAAACCGGATTCTGTTTCTGAAACTACTGGAATC
>JBBRUB010000584.1:0-3445 GCA_038248175.1 Cytophagales bacterium
AAACCATGATACCGGGCTGCTGAAGTGCCAAAAGCACTGACCAAATCCTGCCGGTCGCCATTGGCCGTTATGCCTGCGTATGTCTTCACCCCGTCCACGTAGATATCAATGAGTACAGGCTGGTTTAGGTTGCTCTGGTCGAAGGCCCAGCCACCTACGCCGTTACATCCAGCCCAATCAAGTGAACCCGTGGGTGTGCTGACCGAGCATTGGGCCGAGGTGAAATTAAGCGATGCGAGGACGAGAAAGCCCGAAAGCCCGAAAGCCCGAAAGCGCGAAAGCGCGAAAGCCCTGATAAAATTGCCAGTCAAATTACGACGAAACCAGCTAAGCAACAAGCTGGCTGATACAGACAAGTGGCGATTACTAACCGCATTGCGGGTAGTTTTCATTACATTTGAATCGTTTAGTGGTTAAACATTAGACATTTTTGAAAACCCCGCTGATGGTCGCCAAACTGTTGTGGGGTTTTCTGTTTGAAAGGTAAACATACTTTTTAGGAAAACTTGTATACGTTATGAGTTTAAATTTGACTGATCTTGGAATAGTTTAAAATTATGCCCGTCTGCACGAATAAAAAGACTTACTTTCTTTAAAAAATATAACAACTTTTTTTCAGTTCCTTCGTCCAGGCAACAACGAGTTTTTCAAGGTCATTGGCGAGAGTGACGAAACGTACCAGCAGGCTCTCAAACTCTTCGACCGCGCCAATCAGCTCGCCCACGGCGAAATGACGTATCACCAGAAGTAGGGAGGAGGGGGAGTAAAGGGAAGGAGAGGACGAGGAAGGCTGACGCATGAGTTTTTTCGCGTCAGCCTCCCTCGTCCCTTTATTCCCTCTCCTCCCTTTTACCTCTTCTTCTGAAACTGATACACCAGGCCCAGAAACGACTGAAGATTGCCGGTTTTGAAGTCTTTGCGCGAGTAGGGAGCCAGCTCGAACGCCACGCGCAGGGGTGGTACAAACGGGACCTGCGCCCGGACGCCCACGTGCAGCGAGTAACCTTCCAGCGCACTCCGATTGTCCAGCCCATTCAGGAAATTAAAGCGTACGCCCAGCCCGGTGTAGTAATTGACCTGCGTTTTGCGGACCACGTTTACCATAGGGCACAACGTAGTACTGAGCGACCCAAACACCGTGTTGGTTTGCAGCCGGGTGTCGAGCCAGACGGGGCGGTTGGCATTGGTGCTGACCGTAACGATGTTGTTGAATGGGTAGTAGGCCACCGATGCCTGACCCAGTGCCGACAGGGTGACGCTGAGCAGCAGCGCGGTTAGAATATGTTTCATAGCCGCAAAAAAACGAGTTTCTGGGCAGAAAAAGCGCAGTTCATTGGTACAATAGCTGTTTTGTGACAGAACGGGTCAGTCAAGATCAGCTTTGGATGCCAGCTTCATATATAGTTTTTTGGCCTGGTCGCGGGCGCGTTTGAGCCGCATCTTGGCCGCACTGGGGGTGAGTTGCTGCTGACGGGCAATGTCTTTTATTTCTATGCCCTGCTCATATTTGGTACGCAGTAAAACCTGCTGCTCGGGCGGTAAACGGTTCAGCGCCTGATCGAGTACCGCAAATACACGTTCAAACGGGGGTTCCGGTTCGTCGTTGCCGCCAGACAATGCAACGGAATACTGCTCGTGCTGAATGCGGAGGTTTTGCTGTTTACGAAGCTGGTCGATGCAGTAGTTGTGGGTAACCCGGTGCAGCCAGGTGCCAAACCGGGCCTCGCCTTTGTAGCTGCCTAAATTACGGGTTAACCGAATAAAAACGTCCTGGGTCAAATCATCGGCTTCGTCAGTGTCTCTGCACATCAGCAGGCAGTGCTGGTACACCATGCGATGGTAGCGGTGGTAAAGTTGCTCAAATGAACGGTGGTTGTCATTATTCAGATAGTGCGAAATCAATTCCTGATCGGTGAGGTGGGCCATAAAAAAACGGAGTACAGGTAGGAGTACAGGTAAGGGACTGAGTTGAAAAACTTCATTAGCTAAACGGGTTGGCAAACCGCCCGGACCTGGCGCGATTTAGCCAGCGAACCAGCCGCGAGAGAAAGTAAGGAACACGGATGGGTTTCATAAAAAGGAGCTGATTTTGAGAGATTAAAGAGACTTCTTTGCTTCGTTTTTGTAGTTTTGACTACCGGCTGGATACGAAAGACAATAGTCAAAACTATTAAACAGATAATTAGCCGTCAAGCCCAATTTGTAGAAGTTGGGGAACCCACCAATCCAGTTGGGGAACCCCGGAAATAAGTTGATGAAAGGTTACACGATTAATTTAATAGAGTAAAATGAGTAGCCTGATCAGGACCTTAATCGTGGACGACGATCCCCATGCCCGTAGTATTGCGAGCCGGGTGGTGCAGCTCAATCCACTCCTCTCGCTGGTGGGGGTGAGTGCCTCGGCACTCGAAGCCTATGCCCTGCTGACCAAAACGGAAGTTGACTTGCTCATCTGCGACATCGAAATGCCCGAAATGACGGGTCTGGAGTTTGTGCAGAATATGAAGCACCCGCCGTTCGTGATTTTTCTGACCAGCCACCGTGACTACGCGCTGGCCTGTTATGAGGTATCGCCTATCGACTTTTTGGTTAAACCGCTGGACCCGGTCCGGTTTTTTGCCGCTATCGAGAAGGTGCGGCAGCGGTTGAGCAATCCGTCTGAAACGACGCTGGACGATCCTTACTTCTTTGTGCGGGAAGGTCAGCAGTACGTTCAGATTCGGTGCAACGACATACTGTATATGAAAGCCGACGCCAGCCTGCTGCAGATTGTAACCCCTACTCAGACCTACCAGCCTATTTTGTCGATTGCCAAACTGGAAGAGCAGCTTAAAAGTGAGTTATTTGTGCGGGTTCACCGCTCGTATGTAGTGCTGCGGTCGGCCATTCGTCGGATTGGCAAACAGGAACTGGTCCTGATTTCGGGACACGTTATCCCCATTGGCGAGCAGTATCAGGCTCAGTTACACCGTAAACACGTAGAAGGACGACTCATTCAGCGAAGCGCGTAAGCAGAGGGAAGACCTCTTTATACTACCATGATTGTACGGTTAGGCGGGTATCTTCTGGGCATACTAACAGGCTGTTGGGTTATCAGTAGTCCCGTATTGGCGCAGCCTGTGGCCCTGCCAACGCTGAAACAACAGATTACCGCAGCCCGCACCGATACGGCCCGCAGCCGATTGCTGTGCGAACTGGGCTATCAATATATTGGCGAAAACCTCGACTCCAGTTTTGTTTTTTTCAGGCAGGCACTGCAACTGGCCCGGCGCGGTCACGATTCGTTTGGTCAGGCCCGGGCCATGTACCACCTCGGTTTCACCCATCTTTATTACACAAAAGATGAAGCCAGCGCATTGCAGTGGCTCAGTGCCTTACTAAAGGTGGCTAAAGCAGGCAATGACAATCAGCATCTGGCGCATTATTACCGGCTGATGGGTGTTGC
>JBBRUB010000585.1:0-3433 GCA_038248175.1 Cytophagales bacterium
AAGCAGCGGCATCAACTCCGATTCTGGCAAACGCACCGACAGCATACTGCCGCGTGGCAAATTGCTCATCAACCGGCCCCGCGTGGCAATCAGCGCCAGGGCGTCGGCCAGTGAAAATACACCTGCCAGATGAGCCGCCACGAACTCGCCGATGCTGTGGCCGCATAGAACGGTGGGCGTAATGCCCCAACTCATCCAGAGTTTAGCCAGCGCATATTCCGTTACGAACAGGGCAGGCTGGGCAAATTGGGTATCGTTCAGTTTCGCTTCGGCAACCGCGTCAGGCGTTTTTGGGTACATCACCAGCCGGATATCATCTTCGAGCGTATCCAGTAACAGGTCTGCACATTCGTCAACCGCCTGCCGAAACACCGGCTCATGGTCGTAAAAGGCCCGGCCCATGTTTAGAAACTGTGCGCCCTGACCAGGAAACATGAACACAATTTCTTCCGGGATGAATTCAACCGGCTTCGCTTCGGCTTTTTCGTCCCGCAACGCGGCAATGGCTTCGGTTTCGTCGGCAGCTACCACAAATCGACGACAGGCGTAATCAGGACGGGTGGCGATCAGCGTATAGCCTACGTCGGCAAGGTCAGGCGCGTCGGACTGACCAAATGCATCGGCTAATTTATGACCGTATTGATTCAGGCTAACCGGCTTTTTGGCTGACCACATCAGAAGTTGAACGGGGCGATTCGCTGCCGAAGCAATAGTTTCGTTGGTTAATGCAGGAGCCTCTTCCAGTACCACGTGCACATTGGTGCCGCCCACGCCAAACGAACTTATGCCCGCCCGACGGACCGTGTCAGATTGCCAGTCAGTTAGCGAGTCATTGACGAAAAACGGACTGTTGGCGAAGTCGATGGCGGGGTTGGGGGCAGTGAAATGTAGTGATGCGGGCAGTTGCCGGTGGTGCATGGCCAGCACGGTCTTTATCAGCCCCGCCACACCTGATGCCGCCGTGAGGTGGCCCATGTTGCTCTTGACCGAACCAATGGCGCACGACTGCCGACGTACCGCATCGCCAAAAGCCATCGTCAGCCCGTCGATTTCGATGGGGTCGCCGATGGGGGTGGCGGTGCCGTGGGCTTCTACGTAGCTGATGCTGTTAGGCGATACCCGGGCGTCGGCGATGGCTGCGCGGATGGCCCCGGCCTGACCGGCTGCACTTGGTGCCGTAAAGCCGCCTTTGCCGCCCCCGTCGTTGTTCACGCCCACGCCTTTAATGATGCCCCAGATGGTATCGCCGTCGCGTTGCGCGGCTTCGATGGGTTTAAGCAGCACAATGCCAGCTCCGTCGCTGAACACCGTTCCCTGCGCGTTGGCACTGAACGAGCGGCAGTGTCCGTATCGGCTGAGCATGGCTCCCTCCTGATACAGATAGCCGCTGTTGATGGGCGTGGTCAGGCTGACACCCCCGGCCAGGGCCACCTCGCACTGGCCATTGCGAAGACTCTGCACGGCCTGCGCAATAGCTAAAAGCGACGTGGAGCAGGCCGAAAACACGCTCACGGCGGGGCCGGTCAGGTTCAACTGGTAGGCGGTGCGGGTGGCGATGTAATCTTTCTCGTTCAGGGTCATCGCCTGAAACGACCCAACGGCATCCACCGCCTGTGGATTGGTCAGGACGTTATTCTGGTAATACGAGTTATTGTGGCAACCCGCAAACACGCCCACTCGCCCAGCAAAGAACGGCGAACTGTAGCCCGTCTGCTCCAGCGTTTCGGCGGCTATTTCCAGAAAAATGCGCTGCTGTGGGTCCATGACCTGCGCCATGGTGGGCGGCAGACCGAAATAATGCGCGTCAAACTGGTCGGCGTTGTTCAGAATACCCCGCGCTTTTACGTAGTTCAGGTCGGTACGCAGCGCGTCAGGAATGCCGGTGTCGAGTTCGGCATCCGTAAAAAAGCGCGTCGTTTCGCGGCCTTCCACCAGCACCTGCCAGAAATCGGCGATGGTCGGCGCACCGGGGAAACGTCCGTTGATGCCGATGATGGCGATGTCGTTGCTTCCCTTCCCATCATCCTCTGGGAGAGGGGAAGGGGGTGAGGGAATGAACATCCTCGTCAACCCAGCCACCGTCGGGAACTGGTACAATTTCGTAACACCAACCGCTAAACCGGCTTCGGCCAGTAAGGCTATGGTGCGCTGGGCGAGGAGGGAGTTGCCGCCCATCTCGAAGAAGTTATCGTCCAGCCCGACTTTGTCGATTTGCAGTGCTTCGCCCCATATTCCGGCGATGTTGCGCTCGGTGTCGGTGCGGGGTTTGCGGTAAGTGGTGCCGAGGTCGGGGCGGGTACGTTCGGGAGTAGGCAGGCGTTTGCGGTCGATTTTGCCGCTGCTGGTTTGCGGAAAAGTATCCAGCCAGACAAACGTCGATGGTGTCATATAGTCGGGTAACGCAGCGGATAGTGTCTGCCGGATTGATGCCCGGTCGGTCAGGGTATCGTCGGCAATCAGGTACGCTATAATCTGCTGACCCGCTGCACCGTCCCGCGCTATGACTGCTGCCTGCCGAACGCCCGTCGTTTGGTTCAGCACCACCTCAATTTCGCCCAACTCAACCCGGTGGCCGCGAATCTTGACCTGATCGTCGCGCCGACCCAGAAACTCGATATCGCCATTGGGAAGAAAACGGCCTATATCGCCGGTGCGGTAGGCGCGTTCGGTTTTTCCGTTCGGCAAGGTCAGGGTAATGAATTTTTCGGCGGTCAGGGCGGGCTGATTCAGGTAGCCCTCGGCGAGACAGGCTCCGGCCAGGCAGAGTTCGCCGGTTTGGCCGGGGGGCAGTACGGTTAGCGACTCGTCCACAAACCAGACCTGTACGTTGTCGATGGGCTGACCGATGCCGGGCAGGGTGGGCCAGAGGGCGGGGTCGCTGGTGAGGGTCAGTTGCGTGACGACATGGCATTCTGTGGGGCCATATTGGTTGTACAGAACGCAGTTGGGTAGATTAGCAAAGAATCCGGCTACCTGCGGAGTAATCTTCAACTGCTCGCCCGCCGTCATTACTTCGCGCAATGAAGCTGGAAACAGGACCGTCCGGCCAGCGGCTTCGCTCAGGTACTGCAGGGCAACAAATGGCAGAAATAACCGCTCAACGCGCTGGTCGTCAATCAACAGAAGCAACGCGTTCAGGTCAAGTCGGGTGGCTTCATCGACCAAAACAAGGGTGCCGCCGGTGCCAAGCGTCGCGAAAATCTCCTGAAACGATACGTCGAAACTCAGCGGGGCCAGTTGCAGTGTGCGCGTCCCCCAACCTGCTATAGATTGCCCGGCCTGCCACTGCAACAGGTTCAGCAACGGCGCGTGTTCCATGCAAACGCCCTTCGGTTTGCCCGTAGAGCCAGACGTGTACAGCACATACGCTAAATTACCCAATGGCCGTGCTGGTGTTGTCTCTGCCGTAGAAACAGATTGGCCATCAACTGCC
>JBBRUB010000586.1:0-3428 GCA_038248175.1 Cytophagales bacterium
CTACATGGATTCAGTTGCGGATACCCCCCAACCGACAGAAACGCCCGAAGCAGCCAGTATCCCCGCTCCTCTCCTGCCCGCCATTGTTATTACTGTACCTAAACGGGTATTTAAACGTGCCGTTGACCGCAATCAGATTCGCCGTCGCGTTCGCGAAGCGTACCGGCTTAACAAATCGCTGCTGACCAGCACACTACCCGCTAACATTGCGTTTCTTTATACCGCTAAGCAGATAATTTCGTTTGAAGAGATAGAAAAAGGCATGAAATTAGCCCTGAAAAAATTGGGCAATTAACAGCTCCACAACCTATGCGCCTATCCAAACGGTTTACCCTCTTCTTCTCGTCAATTCTGGTAGCGGGCAGTCTGGCCTTCTACTCGTTCAAAACCGACGACCGCTTCTTTGAGATTGCCCGGAATCTCGACATCTACGCTACGCTGTTCAAAGAACTGAACCTGTATTACGTGGACGAAATAAATCCCAATCGGATGGTCAAAACCAGCATCGACGCCATGCTGAAGGCCCTCGACCCGTACACCAACTTCTTCGCCGAAGACGAGATTGAAGACTACCGAACCATGACCACCGGGCGGTACAACGGCATCGGTGCGCTCATTGGGCAGCGGCAGGGACGAAATATTGTGCTGATGATTTATGAGGGAACGCCCGCCGAAAAGTCCGACCTGCGCATCGGCGATGAGATTCTGAAAATTGACGGAGTGGACCTCACAAGCCGCAAAGACAGCGACGCCGGTAAGCTGCTGAAAGGGGCTAACAATACCGCCGTGAAGCTGACCGTGCAGCGATACGGCCAGAAAAATCCGGTTGACGTAAGCGTCATACGCGACGTGGTGAAGATGACCAACGTACCCTACTACGGCATGATTTCCGATGAGGTGGGCTATATAGACCTCAAAGATTTTACCGCTACTGCCGCACGGGAAGTGAAAACAGCAGTGCAGGAACTGAAAGGCAAAGGCATGAAAAAGCTGATTCTCGACGTGCGCGAGAACCCCGGCGGGCTGCTGAACATGGCCATTGACATCTCCAATATTTTCATCCCGAAAGATTCCGAAGTAGTAACCACCAAGGGCAAGGTGACTGAGTGGAACAAGACCTACACGGCCCTTAGTCCGTCAATGGATTTAGACATTCCACTCATCGTGCTGGCCAACAATCGGAGTGCGTCGGCTGCCGAAATTGTGGCGGGTGTCATTCAGGACTACGACCGGGGCGTGTTGGTAGGGCAGCGGACGTTTGGCAAGGGACTCGTGCAGACCACCCGCGAACTGTCATTCAATACCAAACTCAAAATCACGACGGCCAAATATTATATTCCGAGCGGACGGTGCATTCAGGCCATCGACTACAGCCACCGCAACGCCGACGGCAGTGTAGGTAAAGTACCAGATTCTCTTAAAACAGCATTCAAAACCAAAGCGGGTCGCGTGGTCTATGACGGCGGTGGCGTATTGCCCGATGTGGTCGTGGACGATCATAACCCCACGCCCGTTGCGCAGAGCCTGATTAACAAAGGTCTGATTTTTGATTACGCCGTAAAATACCGGCAGGAACACCCGACCATCAAACCCGCCCGCGAGTTTCGCCTGACCGACGCCGAGTATCAGGATTTTGCAAAGTGGGTGTCTGGCAAAGAGTATGACTACACCACGCAGGTAGAAAAAGACCTGGGTACGCTGGAAGCATCGGCCAAGAAAGAGAAGTACTTCGATTTGATTCAGGATCAGCTGAAAGCGTTGAAAATCAAAGTATCGCACAGTAAAGACGCAGACCTGACCATGTTTAAGCTGGAATTAAGAAATCTGCTCGAACAGGAAATTGCCGGGCATTACTATTTACAGCGGGGTATGAAAGAAGCGTCTTTCGCCACCGATCCCGAACTCAAAGCCGCCCTCGATGTATTTGGGGATATGACCCGGTATTCGTCCATTTTAAAGGGTAAATGAGTGAAAGAGCGAAAGAGCGAAAGTTGCTGACGCGAGAACTCATGCGCGTCAGCAACTTTCGCTCTCACACTCTCTCACTCTTTCACTCTTTGAAAAATGCTCCTCTCCATAGAAACCTCTACCTCGGCCTGTTCGGTAGCTTTGCACGACGGCAACACGCTGCTGGGCTGCTACGAACTGCATACCGAACGCACCTCGGCGGCCATGCTCACAACGCTCATCGGCGATCTGATAAAGCACACTGGCCACGAACTGCGCGACCTCGACGCCATCGCCGTGGCCAAAGGGCCGGGGTCCTACACAGGCCTGCGCATCGGCGTCTCGACCGCTAAAGGGCTCTGCTTCGCCCTTGATAAACCCCTGCTCTCGGTCAACACCCTACGCGCCCTGACCGAGCAGGTCCGCCCGAATCTGACTCATGCGTCAGCCGATTCGCTCTTTCACTCTCTCACTCTCTCACCATTAACCTTCTGCCCTATGATCGATGCCCGGCGGATGGAAGTCTATTGCGCCTTTTACGACGCTGACGGGCGGGAGATCAGGCCCACAGCCGCCGAAATTATCGACGAAAACTCCTTTGCCGATTTATTATCAAGTGGTCCGGTCGTGTTCTTTGGCGACGGAGCCGACAAGTGCCGGGCGGTACTGGGTGAACACCCCAACGCCATTTTTCTGAACGAAACCGTTGTTCCCTCCGCCCGGACGGTAGGCAAACTGGCGGGTACGTTACTGGCTGACTGTCGGTTTGAGGATGTGGCTACATTCGAGCCGTTTTACCTCAAAGAGTTTATGACTACGCAACGGAAGCGGGCGATTATCTGAATTGAAAGCGGTATTCTGAGGTTTTTCTGCGTATTTAGCCGCTCTAATCGTCTCTGCTTAACTCTGTGCAAATAATTGTTGACATCGGCAACACCGACGCCGTTTTCGGTCTGTATAACCAAAACACGTGGCAGCACATCTGGCGCACGCCCGCTAACCCCAACACGCCTATTGAGTTCTATGCCGGTCAGCTACGGCTGTGGCTACTCGAAGCCGACGTATCGCTGAGTCAGGTGCAGACCACCGTACTGAGCAGCGTTGTCCCCAACCTGACGCCCATCATGCGGGCGATGCTGGATGAGTTGTTTGGTTATGCCCCAATAGTCGTTGGGCCAGGTGTGTATCCGCTGTTGCCAATCGAGGTCCTGCGACCGCACGAGATTGGAGCCGACCTGGTGGCCAACGCACTGGCGGCTTATACACGCTATGGCCGTACCTGCACCGTAGTTGACTTTGGCACCGCCCTGACGTTTACAACCGTCTCGGGTGATGGCAAAATTTTGGGTGTTGCCATTGCACCGGGGCTGAAGACGGCCATCCGGTCGCTGTTTGCCAACACGGCCCAACTGCCCGAAGTACCGATTGAGGTACCCGACTCGGCATTGGGAACCAGTACTACTCACGCCATTCAGGCGGGA
>JBBRUB010000587.1:0-3423 GCA_038248175.1 Cytophagales bacterium
CTGCCCGTTTTGACGCACCTCGAACCGCTGGACCGCACCGCGCTGATGCAGATTTTGATTGAGCCGAAAAACGCCATCACCAAGCAGTACGACAAACTCTTCAGGATGGAAGGCGTTACCCTGCACTGGGATCAGACTGCCCTCGATTATATTGTGGATCAGGCACTGCTCTACGGTCTCGGCGCACGCGGGCTGCGGTCCATCTGCGAGTCGATCATTACCGATGCTATGTTTGAAATACCGTCGCAGGCGGGCGTTACTGAACTCACGGTCAGCCTGGATTACGCCCGCGAGAAGTTCGGCAAAACGGCTACGTATGAACTACGATCAGTAGCTTGATAATCAATAGCACTCAATAAAAAGCCCCGGTATCTGTGTAGATACCGGGGCTTTTTATGCTCCGTCCGGTACGGTCGTAAAGAAGATAAGAAACTAACAAAACGTTACGCGTTGAGTTAATCTATTCGATACAAGTATTTCGTTCACCAAAAACCAACGTTATCGTTATGAAAACGCGTACGCAACAATTCCTGCTTGGCCTGCTGATGGCCTTCCTGTTTACCGCCTGTAGCCGTCCTGTGGCTTACTTCCAAAAAAGCCAACGTGAGTCGTTTGCTACGAAAACTACCCCTACCCCTGTTGTGGCGACCCCTATAGTTGAGGCAGAGGCACCGGTAACACAATCTACGGAAGTGGCGACACCCGTGGCCGAAACCCCGGCCGCGCAAGTAGCTCAGGCAACGGTTGCACTGGATCAGGTAGATGCACTGGTACGTAATGACAACAAACTGACTTCCAACAAGTCGGTACAGAAACGCCTGAATCGCGTACGTACCTTGTTGGCATCGTCAGCGCAGTCTAGTGAGCTTACCAATGAAGCTACGGCAACCGCAGCTCCACGCAAGATGAACCTGGTGAAGCGTGTGATGCTGAAGCAGATGGATAAGAAAATAAAGCACCGTCTAGCCCCGGAGAAGACCATGGCGAAGTCGCTGCTGACAATTGGTCTGATTGTGGGTATTATTGGTTTGTTGCTGGTTATTCTGAACGTAGCTTCGCCACTGGGCATAATTGCACTGGTGGTAGGTCTGGCCCTCATTCTGGTCGATCTGTTACGATAAAACGCTGGACGTTGCCTGGGGAGCAGACGCTCTCAGGTAGTGGCACTGCGTAGTTTTCGCGCTCCGGCCTGCGTAGTACTCGTGTTGAGTAGTGTGCAGGTCGTTTTTTGTAGCTGCCCCTCACAATGCCGCAGAGGTGGTTAGAGACTATGCTTTTATTAACTGGCTACTCATTTTTCTTAACAAAAACATATAGCCAGCGTTATCAGGAAGGTTGGTTTTATTATCCATTTCAAACCATTTTACCAATGTCTTATCTGTACAAACCCTTGCTGGCCGCCCTGGTGGGTGTAGCAGCCCTCTCGTCGTGCAGTCGTCCGGTGGCTTATTTCCAGAAAAGTCAGCGGGAAGACTTCAAACGTTCACCCGTCGAAACAGTAGCAGTTATTGCACCGTCTGAATTGGCTCAGTCCGTTGTAGTAACACCCAACACCCAGGTTACTTTACCTAACCCGGTTGAGCAGGTAGCTCAGGCCGAGGTAGCCATGAAGCAACTGGATGCTTACGTAAAGAATGACAGTAAGCTGGCGGGCAACAGAAAACTGGCAAAGCGCATGGCCCGCGCCAATGCCATGCTGGCCGAAGCTAATCCTGCTGCCGTAGCCGCCCCCCGCAAAACAACGTTCATGGAGCGTGTGACGCTGAAAAAACTCGACAGGAAGATCAAGTATAAAATGGCTCCCGACCAGACAAAAGATTTTCTGGACAACAAACTCAGAAACGGGATTATCGTAGGTGCCATTGGTCTGCTACTGGCCATCATCTTTGGCGGAGTACTTGGTATTATCGGCACAATTCTGCTCGCTGCCGGTATCGTGCTTATTGTGTTGGGTGTGCTGGAAACGTAGGAATCCGATAACCTTATTCATCTCCATTACAAAACCTAAAAAGTCTGTGCGCGGGCTTTTTAGGTTTTTTCATTGCCTATCCCATGAACGACCAACTGCTCATTGCACTCATCCACGGCCACGGTGTCGATGCCACAATCTGGGCCGGTATCGACGCCGGTTTATCTGCCGACGCGCCCGTGGTAGTACCCGATTTCTCGCGCGTGGCCACGCATACCAGCATCGAAGAGTATGCCGAACTGCTACACAAACACCTGACTGCCGAAACTGGTGAAACCGGACAGGTTGTTATCGTTGGCCATTCCATGGGCGGCTACATCGCGCTGGCCTTCGCCGAAAAATACCCCAACATGACCGCCGGGCTGGTACTCTTCCACTCCACAGCCTACGATGATGATGACGCCCGCAAGGCCCAGCGTAAAGAGACCATCGAAAATCTCGACGCCAATGGAGCCGCGCCGTTCATCGAAAAAACACTGCCCAAGATGGTCGCCCCCGGTTTTCCCGCCGACAAACTCCAGCCATACATCGATCTGTACAAAAATCTTCCCGCCGATGCCCTCGCTGCGGGCATGACCGCCATAATGAACCGCCCCGACCGGACACATGTCCTGCGCGAGGCCCAGTTTCCGGTACTGCTGGTACTGGGCGAAGAAGATCAGGTCGTTCCGTTCGACAAAACCATTGAACTCAGCGACCTCTCGCATCAGATCAGCGTAGCCCCCATTGAGCGGGCCGGACACCTGAGCATGGTTGAGCAGCCCGAACCAGCCCTGGGCGTGTTGCGGGTATTTGTGGGACAAGTGGTTGGCCAGTCGGTGAGTTAAGTCGGTGTTGGGGCGATAATCCGTAATTTGCGCCGAATTTACCGATCTGCGCAATGGCTGACTTATTTAACGTTTACCCGCTCTACGATATCGAACCCGTTCGGGCTTCGGGCAGCTACCTCTGGGACGCCAATGGCACCCGATACCTGGATCTCTACGGCGGCCATGCCGTTATTTCAGTGGGCCATACGCATCCGTACTACGTAAACGCCCTGACCGAGCAGCTTCACAAGATTTCGTTCTATTCCAACTCGGTCCGTATTCCGCTGCAACAGGAGCTGGCCGAAAAACTTGGCAACCTGTCGGGCCACCCTGACTATCACTTGTTTCTGTGCAATTCCGGGGCCGAAGCCAACGAAAACGCGCTGAAACTAGCGTCGTTTCACACGGGCCGGACGCAGGTGGTAGCCTTTTCGAAATCGTTTCACGGGCGCACTGCCGGTGCCGTTGCCGTTACAGATAATCCGGCCATTGTGGCCCCCATCAACTCTACACAGCACGTTAAATTCCTACCGTTCAACGACGTTGACGCGACTCTTTCCGGTATTACCAACGAAACCTGCGCGGTCATTGTAGAGGGCATTCAGGGCGTGGGCGGCATTCACGTAGCGACCGACGAGTTGTGGC
>JBBRUB010000588.1:0-3409 GCA_038248175.1 Cytophagales bacterium
CCTTAGTGAGTTACTATCAAGCCCGTTTCCAGCAAGAGTTTCTGATTCGCGATGCGAAGCAATTTACGGGTCTATCTGAGTGCCAGGCCCGGTCCATTAACAAGCTGGAATTTCACACCAATATGAGTTTGTCGGCGGTAAATGTGGGCAAGGTGGAGAGGGGTCTGAGCGCGGATGCGGCTAAGCGTAAAGCGTTTTCGATGGTCAATGTTAAAACGCACTATCACAACGAGTTACTCTTAAATGAATTTATATCCATCTTGCCCGAGAAGGCCAAGTTGCATATAAATCACACCCAAATGCGTCAGCTTTGTTCTTTTGGATGTATTGCTGACTGAAAACCACCGAACCATTGTACTAAGCAAGACACCGTTATTCGATGATGTCGAGCAGGTAAACGGTGATGTCATTTACAAGGAAAACCCGCATCTGACGCAGGACGAACTGGCGACTACGGTTGCCGGACGCATCAAGTATCTTTTCGATTGTGCCGTCTCGTTTTCAATGGAGACGAATCTGGCCACTTCAGCCAACTATACTGTGCTGAAGTCGGCTCACGACAAAGGCTACCGGATAAGTTTGTATTATGTCTGTTTGGGTAGTTCGGATATATGCCGGGACCGGGTAAAAGACCGCGTCAGCAAGGGCGGACACGATGTGCCGTTTCCAATTATCGAGCATCGGTACAACAACGCGCTGTCGCTTATCAAGCAGAATTTTCTGTTGTTCGATCAAATCGACTTTATCGACAATTCGGCAGCTGATTTTATGTCGGTGTTGCGGGTGGAAAGTGGCCGACTGATTCGCCAACGGGATGAGTTACCTGCCTGGGCCGCTGGCGTTGCCAAACACATCGGGATGATGAAGAAAGTGCAGGCCAAACTTCAGCCCTAAACCATGAACACCTTTACCGAAACGCAACAATTCCGTCAGTGGTGGGTTTGGGCTGCTATGGCACTCATTATTGCGTTTGCGGTTGTCCCATTCATCGTGGCAGGCTTCTGGCGGACGCCCATCGGCTGGTTAAATTTCAGCATTTTGTCGCTGGTTATCTGGCTGATTTTCGCCTGGCGTATGGATACCCGCTACGATGAGGAAGGCGTTCATTACCGCGTGTACCCACTGATTGGCTGGCGCACGATTCGCTGGGTTGACATGGCTACGTCCACCGTTACCACATACGGCTTCGTGGGCTACGGCATCCGCTGGAATTTCGGCGAGTGGGTGTATAACGTAACGGGCAATCAGGGGCTGCGCATCAAAACCACTACCGGCAAACGCATCCTGATCGGCACACAACGCCCTGACGAACTCCGGGCGTTTCTGCAAGAGTTAGCTGTATTACCCGTCTGATCTGTTTCCCCTCCAGAATTACTCCCAAATTGCCGGGTACATTTGTAGTCTATCAGATTACCTCTCTTCGATGAAATTATTCGTTACCATCCTCTGCCTCGCTCTCTCAACGCTGATTACGCAAGCACAAACGAGTACCGTAACGCTGTCAGGTATAGTCAGAGGTGGCAAAGCACCATTGCCGTTTGTGAACGTGACGCTACTGACGGCAAAAGACAATGCTTTCGTGACCGGTGCCATAACCAGCGAAGACGGCCTGTTTACCCTACCGGGCGTTAAACCAGGCAGCTATCTCCTGAAAATCAGCTATATCGGCTACCGGCCCCAGACGCAGCCCGTACTGGTGGGACAAGTGAGCGCGTTTCTGGACCTCGGCACCGTCGAACTGACCGAAGGGGTGGCGCAACTCGGCGAAGTTACCGTTACCGCCCAGGCCGATGCCGTAGCCGCCACGATGGACAAAAAAACGTTTACCCTCGCCGATAACATCAGTCAGGCGGGCGGGTCGGCCCTGGACGCCATGCGCAACCTGCCGGGCATCACAGTCGATAACGACGGGCAGGTGCAGCTCCGGGGCAGCAAACAGGTTATGGTCATGATCGACGGTAAACAAACGGCCCTGACGGGTTTTGGCGGGCAGTCGGGGCTGGCTAACCTCCCGGCATCAGCCATCGACAAAATCGAAATCATCAACAATCCGTCGGCCAAATTCGACGCCAATGGCAATGCCGGGATTATCAACATCGTCTATAAAAAAGAGAAGAAAGAGGGATTCAACGGTAAAGTGGGGGTGTCGGCGGGCGTGGGTGCGTTGTGGGTAAAGCAGCCCAACTACCCCGGCATCCGGCCTCAGTATCAGAACACGCCAAAAGTAAATCCCTCGCTGTCGCTGAATTACCGAAAAAACAAAGTCAACCTGTTTTTTCAGGGCGACAACCTCTACACCCAGACGCTCAACAAAAACGAGTTTGCCGACCGCTTTTACGACACAGGCGAGGTGATCCGGCAACAGGTCAAACGCAACCGAAATACCAACATCATTACGGGCAAAACCGGTATTGACTATTACGCCAACGACCGCAACACGTTCACGTTTTCTGGCCTGTTCAGCAGCGAGAAAATCATTGACCGGGGCGACCAGCCGTTCTTTAACGCCAGTCTCTCCGAGCAGCTGCGGCTGTGGCAGTTTCTGGAAGACGAACTCAAAACCACCGTAACGGCATCGGGTACGTGGCAGCACAAATACAGACAGCCGGGGCGGTTGCTGAACGTGGGGCTGAACTACACCTTCCACCGCGAAGACGAGAAATACTTCTTCACCAACATCCTGCCCACCTTCACGGGTACAGACTCGTTCAAACTCCTCTCCGACGAACACGTGGGCGACCTGACCGTCGATTATACACAGCCCACGCGATACGGACGGTTTGAAGCCGGGGCCAAACTGCGCCGACGGATTATCCCGACCAACATGCAGTTTTTTCCGGGCCTGAACTCGCCTTTGGACAGCAACGCGGGCGGGCGGGCTACCTACAATGAGATCATCCCGGCCCTGTATGGTACGTACCTGTTCGAGACCAAAAAGCTGGAAGTAGAAGCCGGTTTGCGGGTCGAGTACGTTGACCTGCGCTATGAGGTTGACCCAAATCACAATACCTACAAAAGCAATGGCTACCAGTACGCGCAGCCGTTTCCAAACCTGCGGCTGACCTACAAACTCAACGATAACAATCGGCTGTCGTTTTTCTACAACCGACGCGTGGACCGGCCCAACGAAGTTGATATCAGGATCTTCCCGAAGTACGACGATGCCGAAATAATCAAAGTGGGCAACCCCGCACTACGCCCACAGTTCACGAGTTCGTTTGAGCTGGGCTATAAATCGGGCTGGGATGCCGGGTATTTATATTCGGCTCTGTATCACAAGGAAATGGAAGGCACCATTACTCGCATTGGCAGCATTGTACCGGGAAGTACGCTGATTTACAACATCTTCCAGAATGCCGGACGTAGCCGCAACACGGGCGTAGAGGTGGTGCTGTCGCAAAATCTGGCC
>JBBRUB010000589.1:0-3405 GCA_038248175.1 Cytophagales bacterium
AACCGGACACGCCGGGTAAAAATCCGCTCGACAGTCTGACTTATTTCATAAACTTATACCGGGATATGGGGTTTGCCGAAGTAACGGGCCGTCTCGTTTACCTGAGCGACAAGCCGGAAGTAATAACGGTTTAGAAGCTGGGGAATAATGTGTAATAACATCGATGGAGAACTGGGAGCGTTTCAGGAAGAGAAGAATTAGTGGCCTGAAGGGCGCGCTGGCATCATTCTTAATTTATCATTCATCATTCACTTTCTGCGTAGCCCAGTCGCCGTATCAGCTTAAAACTGGGCGCGAAGCAGCGTTGCTGGGTGTTGGAGCGGCCACTGGTGTTACGTCGCTGGTACTGAATAGTCGGCTCGAACCACTTACGAAAGCAGAAATTGACGGGTTTAGCCGCGCCGATGTACCCGGTTATGATCGGGGTGCCACGTTCAGGTTAAGCCATGCCGCCGACCAGATCAGCAGCGTGACGCTGGCGGGTAATGTGGCTGTACTGGGCGGGTTGACGCTGCTTGCCAAACCCATGCGGCAGGATATGGTAACGGTAGGCGTGATGTACATTGAAACTGTACTGCTGGCCAATGGCATACAGCGGTCAGTGAAGAACATCGTACAGCGTACTCGTCCGTTCGTCTATAATCCTGACGCGCCAATGGCCGACAAGCTTGACAAAGATGCCCGCCGGTCGTTCTTTTCGGGCCATGCCACCAACGCCTTCGCCACGGCGGTATTTACAGGTGAGGTGTTCAGGCATTATTTTCCTGACTCTAAACTCAAGCCCGTTGTATGGGTCGGATCGCTGGGACTGGCCACGGCCACGGCGGTACTACGCTACGAAGGCGGGTTGCACTACCCAACCGACCTCATAGCCGGAGCCGCTTTTGGTACGCTGGTGGGATGGGGGATTCCAAAACTGCACGAGGTCAAAAATCGCAGCGAATTCGGGCAGCGGCTCGATATGCAACCCTGGAGCAACGGGCAAGCCACCGGAGTTTACCTGCGTTTAGCTGTGTTTTCACAGTAGTTTTGCCTGATCCCAAGCATGAATCTTCCACCCGCTTTTATTGGTGTTGCTCTACTGTTGCCGGGCGCGGCTATATGACGGTTCAGGTTGGTTGATCTACTGTCAAATGTCGATGTGAATCAGGTCGATACCGCCCAAGAAGGAACATTAGCCCGTTATGCTGGGGGCTTTGTTATGTCTATCGGCCCCGTTTTCTCTTAGTCGCTATTTCAACACAGGTCAATCCAGAGCGCGTAGTAGTATTGTTTGGCTGCCTGATTCCAGTGTCTATGAGAATGGCAGTGCTTTACATGGTCGGTTTGGGACGTTATGAGGGTTCGCAGTGGCTGGCTTTACCGGTTGAACTATCCGAACCTGACCGATACATTGTACATCCGTCAATTGTACCGGTTGCTGTCGTAGAAAACCTTGATAGTTTTAAGAACGATGTGGGTATGCCGAAGGCCATCTCGCCAGGCAATATCATCGATGCACACGTGCTGCACAATACAGGGATGATTTACGAATACACGGACCGGGATAAGTTAGAACGGACCCCTGTAACTGATATGCAGTCCTTCGATTTTATTATACATCTTTTTTTACCGTTAGATTCTTAGAAAAATTTGACTTGGTTTACTTTCACACTAAGGGTAAGTGAGATGATTCATGTCAACCTGTTCATAAAGCTCTGACTATGAGCACGACCAGAATCCACCCGATTCCGAAGCAGGATGCTGATTTATACCCAACTCCTCACTCAGACCGCCCTGCCTTAGTTGTCGATAACGAGCAGTTTGTTCGGGGAGCCTTCGCTCAGTCGCCTAACGAAGGCTTTGAAGGTCTTTTTCGCTTGTATTACAAGCCTTTGTGCAGCCATATCTTACGTTTTGTTTATCGGCAGGATGTGGCGGAGGATATTGTTTCGGAGGTGTTTTATCAGTTCTGGAAAAGCGGGGGGTACACCAGCATTCAGCACACCTACCGGGCGTATCTCTACGCGGCTGTGCGGCACCGGGCTTACAATTACCTCCGCGACGAACTGACCGGCCCCCGCGCCCCACTTTCGTTTGATGCCGTCGTGTTAGCCCACGCCGACGAATCGCCCCAGACCATCATCGAGTACGACGAAACGGTGCAGCGCATCGAGAAAATTATCCACGAACTACCCACGCAGTGCCAGCGGATGTTTTTGATGAGCCGGTTTGAAAGTCGAAAAAATCAGGAAATCGCGGATGAACTGGGGCTGTCAATCAAAACTATAGAAGCGCACATCTCGCGGGCTTTACGGCAACTGCGCCAGATATTTCTTTTCAATCTGCTTTTCGGGTTCATTGCGGCACAGGGTATGCAGGTGGGCGCGTGTCTATACTCATAAACCCACCATCCTATGGAAACTGTCATCAACAAAACGGTTCTCTATGCTTATTTCTCCGGGACGGTTACGCCTGTGCAGAAAAAGCTGATAGAAACCTGGCTGGCCGAGGCTGACAACCGGGTGCGGTATTACCAGTGGCTCCACGAGTGGGAATTGGCCCACCTACAAACCGCCCCCGACTGGCAACCCGCCTTTGCCCGTACCGAAGCCCGCCTGAATACGCCGTTTCAGGTAATACAACCGGACGAAGAGCCAATCCGTAAAAACTGGTTTTGGCGCGGGGGGAATGCCTGGCTGGTGGCCGCTTCGCTGACATTGCTGCTGGGGGGCTGGCTGTTTGCAGATGTAATACGCTACGAAACCGTACAAACTGGTTATGGCGAAACCCGTGCGTTGACCCTGCCCGATGGCAGTATCGTTACCCTGAATGCCAACTCGTCTGTTCGGTTCAATCGCTTTGGTTTTGGGACGCAACTACCCAACTACCTGTCAGCTATTCAGCCATCCAGAAAGGTGTATTTGACGGGCGAAGCCGATTTTCGGGTATGCCACCTGCCCAACCATCAGCATTTTGTGGTGCTAACGCCCAAAGGCCTTAACGTAACCGTATCGGGTACCGAATTCACGGTACTGGGCCGTGCCCGAAAAACGCAGGTAGCCCTGCGGTCGGGGCGGGTAGAACTGACGCTGGCCCAAAAGGTGGAACAGCCACCCCTGACTATGCAACCCGGCGATGTAGTCGTTCTGGAACCCACCGGTCAGTTTGCCCGTCGGCGTATCCGTAATCCAGAAGCCGTAGCCGCCTGAAAAAACCACCGCTTCACGTTTGAGCAAACCTCGCTGGGCGAGATTGCCGCCCTGCTTGAAGAGAATTATGGTTTACGTGTCACTATTGCATCGCCTGAACTGGCCACCCGCACAGTTTCCGGCTCGTTTCCTGCGCACAATGCCGACGATGTACTGAAACTCATGACTGATCTGCTCCAAATCAACTATATCCGCGATAATGACCGGGTGCTAT
>JBBRUB010000590.1:0-3404 GCA_038248175.1 Cytophagales bacterium
GTTCGACGCGGCCAACCGGGCCAAAGAATCAGGCAGTTCGCGGTTCTGCATGGGTGCGGCCTGGCGCGAAGTCCGCGACAATCGCGATTTCGATAAAGTGCTCGACATGGTGCGGGGCGTAAACGCGATGGGCTTAGAAGTATGTTGTACGCTCGGTATGCTTAGCGACAGCCAGGCACAAAAGCTCAAAGATGCCGGCCTATACGCCTACAATCACAACCTTGATACCAGCGAAGAATTTTACGGCGACATCATCAGCACCCGCACCTACAACGACCGTCTGGACACCCTCGGCCACGCCCGTAAAGCTGGCATTTCAGTCTGTTCGGGCGGCATTATCGGCATGGGCGAGACCGATACCGATCGCATCGGAATGCTGCACACGCTGGCCACCCTGCCGCAGCACCCGGAGTCGGTACCCGTAAACGCGCTGGTACCGGTAGAGGGAACGCCACTGGAAGACCAGCCGCGCGTATCGGTATGGGAAATGATTCGGATGATTGCCACCGCCCGGATTATCATGCCAAACGCGATGGTGCGACTCTCGGCGGGGCGCGTCAGGATGACGACCGAAGAACAGGCGCTGTGTTTCCTGGCCGGGGCCAACTCGATCTTCGCAGGTGACAAACTCCTGACCACCCCCAACCCCGACACCGACGCCGATGCAAAGTTGTTCCAGACGCTTAACATCCGCCCCCGCAAAGCCTTCAAAGACGCGGAACGCCCTGCGGTTGGATTCGAGCAAATTCCAATGTAGCCGTTAACGTAGCCCGGACCTCCCGGTCCGGTAGCCGTAGGCTAACACAGTAGCTACATTATTAGCCTTGCGGCTACCGGACCGGGAGGTCCGGGCTACACATAAAAATATCCCCTCCCCAATCCAAATGAATAAACACCCCGGTTTTCTGACTGCCTGTCTGTTGATGGCTGCGGTATTCGTTATCCGTCCCGGCCATGCACAGGACGTAAAGAAGGCCGCCGACGACCCGCTCTTGAAAATCTACCGCGCCACGTCCCCGCGCGTTAATAACCTGGTGCATACCAAACTCGACGTTCGCTTCGACTACAAAAAGCGGTACCTGTACGGCAAAGAATGGGTCACGCTGCGGCCCCACGCTTACCCCACCGACTCGCTGCGGCTCGACGCCAAGGGCATGAACATCAATACGGTGGCCATCGTCAAAAATGGCAAAAACAGCCCGCTCACATTCACCTACGACAGCCTGACGCTCAATATCAAGCTCGACAAATCGTACACCAGCACCGATACCTACACGGTCTATATCGACTACACCTCCAAACCCGACGAACTGAAGGTAGCAGGCAGTGCGGCCATCAGCGACGCCAAAGGGCTGTATTTTGTCAATCCCGACAGTACCGAAGCGGGCAAACCGGTGCAAATCTGGACGCAGGGCGAAACCGAAGGCTCATCGGCGTGGTTCCCGACCATTGACCGGCCCAACCAGAAAACAACTCAGGAAATCAGTATGACAGTGCCGGGCAAGTACGTAACACTGTCGAACGGCAAGCTCATCAGCCAGCGCAAAAACGCCGACGCCACCCGTACCGACACCTGGAAAATGGATATGCCCCACGCGCCGTACCTGTTTATGATGGCCGTCGGCGATTTCAGAATCACGCGCGATACATGGCGTGGCAAAGACGTCAGCTACTTTCTCGAACCGGCCTATGCACCCTACGCCAAAGAAATTTTCGGCTTCACGCCGGAGGTGATGGAGTTTTACTCGAAAACGCTCGGCGTTGATTACCCCTGGAATAAATACGACCAGATTGTGGTGCGCGACTACGTGAGCGGGGCCATGGAAAACACCACCGCCACCCTCCACGGCGACTACGTCCAGAAAACCGCCCGCGAACTTCTCGATGCCACCTACGACGCGGGGCAGAGTACTATTGTCCACGAGCTGTTTCACCAGTGGTTTGGCGACTACGTAACCGCCGAAAGCTGGAGCAACCTGACCGTCAACGAGTCGTTCGCCAATTTCAGCGAGGTACTCTGGGCCGAACACAAATACGGCAAAGACGCGGGCGATGCCCACAACTACAAGGACATGCAGGCGTATCTGAACTCGCCCGACGCGGCTGGCAAGAATCTGGTGCGGTTCTATTACCACGACAAAGAAGACATGTTCGACGTGGTGACGTATCAGAAAGGCGGGCGAATTCTGAACATGCTGCGCAACTACCTCGGCAACGACGTTTTCTACAAAGGCCTGAACACGTACCTGAAGACCAACGCCCTGAAAACTGGCGAAGCGCAGCAACTCCGGCTGGCCCTCGAAGACGCCAGCGGGAAAGACCTGAACTGGTTTTTCAACCAGTGGTACTACGGGGCCGGACATCCGCTGCTGACAATTGACTACAACTGGAATGAAGCCACCAAAACGCAGTCGGTGTATCTCCAGCAAACACAGCCCGGCGATGCGTTCATTCTGCCAATGGCCGTTGATGTCTATGCAGGTGGTAAGAAAACACGCCATCAGGTCTGGATGCGTACCAAAGCCGACACGCTGACGTTCACCTCGCCTACCAAACCTGACCTCGTGAATGTTGACGCCGACAAGGTGCTGCTGATGCGCAAGACCGACAACAGGCCCTTCGCCGACTACGCGTTCCAGTTCACCAGCGCGCCCCTGTACCTTGACCGCTTCGAGGCCATTACGGCAGCAACGACGCAACAGGGCGGGCAGCCAGGCCGCAACGTGTTGCTGGCCGCCCTGAAAGACCCGTACTACGGTCTGCAATTGAAGGCTATCAACGCCATGAACCTGAAAAACGACGACCTGCGCAAAGCGGCCCAGCCCGTGCTGGAATCGCTGGCGCAATCGGATAAGAACACGCTGGTGCGGGCCGCTGCGCTGAACGCGCTGGCCAAACTGTCAGAGCCGGGTAACAAGGCTCTGTTTATGCAGGGACTAACCAGTCAGTCCTACGCCGTTCAGGGGGCCGCGCTGGATGGCCTGGCTAAAATGGACTCTACCCTGGCCATGAGCAAAGCCAAATCTCTGGAGAAAGATAGCAGAGGGGCATTGACGCAGGCGCTCATCAGCCTCTACGCCCAGCAGGGTACCGACGCCAGCTGGCCCTTTGTCTATGAGAAATTCAAAGCAATGGGTACACAAAACCAGTTCGACATCCTGCCGAAGTTCGCGGGTATGGTGGGTCGCCTGAACAACGCCGATGCCGTTCGGCAGGGTATCGACCTGCTGAAAGATTTGGGAGAGAAATACAAAAAATACGGCGTCGGCCCGTATGTAGTCGCGATGCTGAACACCGTCAAAGCCCAGCGCAGCAAGCAGAACGATGCAGCGTCGGTACAGTTGGCAGAGCAGGCCATTACAGCCATCAACGCTAAATAGACTCGAACTTTTACGAATGCAAAA
>JBBRUB010000591.1:0-3404 GCA_038248175.1 Cytophagales bacterium
AAGGACCCACCTTCGCGCAGGGGCGTTACGTAGCGCGTGACGGCAACGGTTCGGAGTTCGGGAGGGAATTCAGGCACGGGTAAAATCAAATCGTAAACAATTCCTCTACGGTAAATTGCAGGTCGGGCAGGGCCGGAGCCGCGCTAAACATGTCCTGCTCAAAACACGTTACGTTGTGCCGGGGCGAGGTAAAGACCCGCACCATTCTAAGGTCGGGGTAAACGTGCCAGACCACCTGAACACCAGCCGCAAAATACTCGATTACCTTCTGTTCAACATGCTTCGATGTATTGCTTGGAGAGATCAGTTCAACCACGAATGGCGGTATTGGCTCTGAACTGTCATCTGTTACCCAGATTGCTTCCCTTGAGAAAAAAGACAGGTCAGGCCGACGCATTTGGTCTTCAGTTTGCCAACAATCCGTTTCAGCCAACAGACGACCGCCATTCCTATAGGCATCCAGGGCAGCAAACTTATCCTGAATGTTTACAACCAGATACCGTTCTGCTTTTTTCATACCATCGGCAGGAATTACTATACCATTATCAAACTCGTACAGAAATTCGTCGTCGCCGTTCCAGTTCAGGAACTGCTGCTTCGACATCGGTATGCCCGCCATGACGTTCACTGCTGGCCTTTCAAGCAGGGTAGCTTCCATAACTCACGAATGTTTTTGATAAAGATACGAAAAGGCTCCTCACGGCTTCTGCTCCGGCATTAACACCAGCCGGATGTAGTTTTTGCCGAAATACGTGTTGGCGGCTTCTTTGGTGCTTTCGACCGTTACGGTGTTGAGCAGTTCCGGTTCGCGCAGGACTTCGGTGGGGCTGTCGTTGTTGTAGTACTGGTTTTGGAGGTAGTTGAGCCAGAACTGGTTGTCTTTGAGTTGCAGTTCGGTTTCGCGCCGGGTCTCGGCTTTGAACTTGGCAACGTCGGCGGGGGCGGCTCCGGTGGCTTTCAGAGTGCCGATCAACTCCCCAGTTTTGGCGATGAGTTTCTCCACGTTTTCGGGGGCGCAGCCGAAGCCAATCCTGAACGTGTAGCGCGGTACCGGGTATTTGGCGTAGCTACCGCTGGCCGATACGCCATAGACGCCACTTTCTTCCTCGCGCAGCTTCTCGATGAGTTTGATTTCCAGCACCTCGGCCAGCGCGTCGATTTGCGTAGTGGTCTCCGGCAACCAGCTTATGTCGCCACTATAAACCAACTGCACGGTGGCTTTGGGGTCCAGCCCTTTATAGACCGTCTTGCTGATTTCGCCGGTTGGGGTGCGAATGCCGAGGTCCACGAAGTTCTCTTTTTCGTCAGCAGCTTTGGTTTTGGAAGGCAGGCCGCCGAGGTAGGCTTCGATGAGCGGTTTGATTTTCTCCGGCTCGAAATTCCCGATAAAGAAAAACGTAAAGTCGCCCGCGTCGGCGAAACGTTCGCGGTAGATACTTAGCGCGCGGTCGAGGTTTATTTTGTCGATGTCGGCGGGTTTGAGGGGTTGCCGACGGGGGTTGTTGTTGCCGAGCGTAACCGTCACGGTATCCTGAAACACGCGCTGGGGGGTGGGCGTATTGATCTGGTTTTGCAGTGCACTCCGTTGGTTGGAGAGAAAACCCGCCACCACCGCTGTGTCTTTGCGGGGCTGCGTAAAGTAGCTGTACAGCAGTTGCAGGGCCGTTTCGAGGTCTTTGGGAGCCGTACTGCCGTTGATGCCTTCGCTCAGTTCGCCCACGAAGGGATACACGTTCACCTGCTTGCCCGACAGAAACTTGTTCAGCTGCACCTGACTGTAGGCGCCCGTTCCGCCCAATGACGTCAGCGTACTCGAAAACCGCGCCGAATGGAAATCTTTCAACTCATAACGCGACGTACCGCCGAGGCTGATGGCTCCAAACAACACCTGATCGTTCTTGAAATCGGTGGGTTTCAGCACCACCTTAACACCGTTTCGCAGCGTCCATTCCGTTACGCCGATGGGTTTGATCTCGCGGGCATTAGCCACCGGCGAGGGCGTTGGCGGGGTCGGTACGAGGGGCGCGTCGAGGGTATTGTCTTCGTAGGCAGTCAGGCCTTTACCGGCGTCGTTAACGTAACTCAGAATCTGCTCGCGGGCTGGTAGCTTATCCTTGTCCTTCTCCGGGGCCATGACAATTACGGCGCGGTTGTCGTTGTGAATAAACTGATCGACCAGCGCGTTGACTTCGGGCAGGGTGATACCGGGCTGCACGTTTTTCAGGAAGTTGAAATAAAACTCGATGCTCGTGTACGGAGCCGTATCGGTGAAGTTCTGCACGTACTCGTTCACGAAACTGGCCGACTGGGTCTTGTCGCGCTCGGTGTAGGCCTGCTGTACGCTCGTGAAAAATTCTCCTTTGGCGCGGGCCAGTTCGGTCGGCGTAAAGCCAAACTGTTTCACCCGCGCGTTCTCGGCCAGCACCGCCCGGATGGCCCGCTCCACGTTGCCTTCTTTGGCTACCGCAATGGACGTAAAGGCGTCGAGATTACCCAGGAAATCGCTGTAATTGCTGTACGCGCCCAGAAATGGCGGGTCGGCCTGTTGCGTCAGTTCCTGAATGCGGTTGCCCAGCATGGTGTTGAACAGGCCGCGTTTGATGCTCTCGCGCAAATCGCCCAGTGTGCGCTCTTTGATTTCGGGCCGTTTGTAAATCACCTGAACTACGGTATTGGGCTGCTCCGGGTCGGTCACGGTAATGACCTTTGTTTCGTTGTGGGGCGGGATGTCGAAGGTGGGGCGCTTGGTGGGCGTAGCGGGCCTGGGAATGCGGATAAACTTCTGGCGGATGATCTTCTCGACGGCCAGCACGTTAAAATCGCCGACAGCAATTACAGCCATCAGATCGGGGCGGTACCACTCTTTGTAAAACTGTCGCAGGGTTTCGGGCTTGAAATTTTTCAGTACAGTTTCCGTACCGATGGGCAGGCGACTGGCATATTTCGAGTTGTTGAGCAGGATCGGAAAGTATTCGTCGCGCATGCGCTGCCCGGCCCCTTGCCCCAGCCGGCGTTCTTCCAGAATAACGCCCCGCTCTTTCTCGATTTCTTCGGGATCGAGGGTGATGTTGTGCGCCCAGTCTTCCAGAATCTGAAACGACCGCTCAAACAGCTGCGCCGAATCGGTGGGTACGGGTAGCTGATAGACGGTTTCGTCAAAACTTGTGTAAGCATTCAGATCGGCCCCAAAACGCACCCCCGCCGATTGCAGGAAGTTGACCAGTTCGTTCTTCGGAAAGTTTTTGGTGCCGTTAAACGCCATATGCTCCATGAAGTGCGCCAGGCCGCGCTGTTCGTCGGTTTACAGCACGGAACCCGTCCGAATCACCAACCGCAGTTCGGCGCGGTTTTTCGGCTCGGCATTCTTGCGGATGTAATATGTCAGGCCGTTGCTAAGTACGCCC
>JBBRUB010000592.1:0-3398 GCA_038248175.1 Cytophagales bacterium
CAGCCTTTGCCGACCGGTTTAAGTTTACGGTCGCCAAGGTGGTGAACAACACGACGCAGTTTACCAACAACTACATCACTATCGACAAAGGTACCCTCGACGGTATTCGGCCTGGCATGGGCGTCATTTCGCCGACGGGGGTTGTGGGTAAGGTGAAACTCTGCAACGCACATTTTTCGGTGATCACATCTATTTTACATGCTGATTTTTTGGTTTCATCTAAATTGGAGAAAGCCGATGAAATTGGTACTGCCAAATGGGATGGCACCGACCCCAAACTGATTAAGCTGGACGCTATTTCGCGTTACAAACCTGTAGCGAAGGGCGACTCGGTCGTAACGTCTGAATTTAACTCGACGTTTCCGCCCGGCATACTGGTGGGGCGCGTGCTGAAAGTGGGCGTACAACCCAACCAGACCTTTCACGATATTACGCTCGGTCTGGCCACCAATTTCAGCAATCTGTCCTTTGTCTATGTGGTAGAGAATAGGTTGCAGGACGCACAGAAACAATTGGAAAACCAAGTAGAGATCGAAAAATGACCCTTCGCGAAATCGTATCCACCGCGCTCCTTTTTCTGCTGTACCTGACACTCCAGATTCTGCTGGCCCGCAACATTGTCTTGTTCGACTACGGATTTTGCTTCCTGTACATCGCCTGTATTGTGTTGCTGCCCAGCGAAACGAGCCTGACCTGGTTGCTGGTTATCGCATTTCTGACCGGTGTAGTGGTCGATACGTTTTACAATACGCTGGGTATGCACGCTGCCGCTACGGTATTGATAGCCTATGTTCGTCCGCTGGTGGTGCGGTCGCAGATTGACCTGCCGGGGGGGGAGTCTCGCATTGAGTTTTCGTTGCAGGCGTTAGGGACGGGTGCCTTCTTTCGGTATGTCTTTGTTATGGCCCTGATTCACCATTCGGCCCTGTTTTTCATCGAAGCCAGCAGCCTGACGCTGCTTGTTCCAACGCTTATCAAAATTGCCGCCAGTGCATTGCTTACCACCATCAGTATTGTGCTGATTCAGTTCTTTACCCGCAATTGACAATACACCGATATATGGCAGAAACGCTTATTCTTCCCCAAACGCACGACCGCCAGGTCATTTATGATAGTCTGGTGCCGCAAATAGCTGCACTGGTGGATAGTGAGCCAGATTTGATAGCCAACTTAGCCAACAGCGTAGCCGCGCTCAAAGAAGCATTTGGTTTTTTCTGGATTGGGTTTTACCTCGTGAAGGAGAATCAACTGGTGCTGGGGCCATTTCAGGGACCAATTGCCTGTACACGTATCAGCTATGGTAAGGGCGTGTGCGGCACCGCCTGGGCGAAGGGTAAGACAATAATTGTACCCGACGTTGACGCATTTCCGGGCCACATTGCCTGTTCGTCGGCATCAAAATCCGAAATTGTGTTGCCCGTGTTCAACCAGGCCGGAGACGTAATAATGGTGCTGGACATAGACAGCGACCAACTCAACGACTTCAGTAATGTTGACGCCGAGGGACTGGCGCGAATTGCGGCTTTATTAGGTTAGGTTCGCAAAACGTAACAACCCGCCTGTTTAGCACGAAGCGGGTTGTACGATGAATCAGGCCGTTAACTGACGGTGTATATTCTCAAGTGTGGCTACCAGCTGTGAGAGTTCGGTTTGCTCGGCGGTGGCTTCCGGCGATTGCATGACGCCCTGCGTTTGCGAAATCAGGTCTTCAAGAATTTCGGCGATGACCTCGGCGTTAGGTGTTCCTTCGTTCTCTTCAGGATCAAGTTCAGCGCGGAGTTCTTCGAGCGTGTCGGCAATCTCGTCCGTAGCGTCGTCGCCCGCTTCATCGAGCCGGTCAAGCCACTTGTCGATGATACTAATGCCATCCTTTGGTTCTACGGTATTGATATCGCTGTCGAATGTGCTGACAGTTTCATTGATTAACGAAATCTGGTCCTCGTTTTTGGAAATCATGATTTTGCTGATTGATGGTTACTGAAAAAGACCCCGTGCAAAGTCGTTGAGCGCGGTCGATAGATTCTGTAAATCCTGCTGATAGGTCTGGCCAGCCGCATTATTGGCAAGGTCGAAGGTGATGCCCGCCAGATCGCGCATGGTGACCTCTGCCGTACGCATGTCATTGCTGTTGAGGGCATCGCGCAGTTTTTCGAGCGGTTCGGCCACCCATTGCGTAGCTACGTCATTGCGAACGATACCAAGCCAGACATCAATCAGGTTTGCTCCCTGGTCGGGTGTGGTGCTGGGAATGCCTTCACTCAGGGTATCGAGGGTCTGGCGAAGGGTCACGTCGATCGTTTGATGCTGGTCGGCCATACGAATTGGTGTTTTCAATAAAGAATTGAGAAAGCCGAATAGCGTTTAAAGGTCATTCAGGCCAGTAGCGAACGAACGCAGTGACGCAGATAGTTGCTGAAGATGGGCCATATACACTTCGCCGGTTGTGGGCGCGAGCAACTCCACCTGCTGAGCCAACTGATTAAGGAGATTACGAACGCGCTCGGCACCGGGTTCGAGGTTGTGCAGTTCGTCGTAGAGTGCCGTCAGCGTATTGGCAGGGGCATCGGCTCCGTCGGTATGGTTCAGAACCGAAATCCAGTCTTTAATCAAATCGTTTGCGCTGGTGGGTTGCGCGGGCATGTTGAGGGCCTTTATGGTTTCGTCAATCATTGTTGACGGGTGTGCATGTGCCATAACGTTGAATGGTTTAGTTTTGAACAGAAGAACCCGCTGCCCGGCCTATTGTTCGCCGGGCGGGACCGTTTCCCGCTAAATCCTATTACCTGACTCAATTATATATGGATGCCATCCAACTTCAGCCTGATATACAGTATCGCTTTTCGCGCAGCGGGGGCGCGGGTGGGCAGAACGTAAACAAAGTAGCCACTAAAGCCGAACTGCGCTTCGACGTCCGCCACTCAACGTTGCTCACCGATGAGGAACGGGCCGTTCTGGAAGAAAAATGGGCAAATAAACTCACTACCGAAGGCGAACTGGTACTAACCCACCAAACCGAACGGACGCAGCTGGCCAACAAAGAAAAGGTGACGAAGAAGTTTTACCGGCTCATCGAACAGGCGTTCGCACCGGTAAGGCTCCGCAAGAAAACGCGTCCGTCAAAAGCCGTTGTGGCCAAACGGCTGGCCAGTAAAAAGCGGAAAAGCGAGGTGAAGGAGACAAGGAAGAAAGTTCTTTAACACAGAGGAAAGGGAGATTAACACAGAGAAAACAAAGAAAAAATCTCCGTGAACTCTGTGTTAAGTAGTTGGGCAGTATTAACTGAAATCAACCCGGTATTTTCCGCCAAAATCGGCCCAAATTTTATCCAAAGCTGCCTTAAGGCTGGGCAAACTTATGTAGTCACTCGGGTTTAACCAACGTTGTTTGGTTTTGAGCCA
>JBBRUB010000593.1:0-3397 GCA_038248175.1 Cytophagales bacterium
CGCCTGACGCGATAGATAGTCAGGCAGTACTTTCTATGAAGCAAATTACTGATAACCAACCAATTGGTGTTTTTGATTCTGGCTACGGCGGACTGACCATCCTGCGTGAGATTGTGCATCGACTGCCACAGTACGACTACGTATATCTGGGCGACAATGCCCGAACGCCCTACGGTACGCGCTCGTTTGAAACGGTATATCAATATACATTGGAGTGCGTCAAACTACTCTTCGATCGGGGCTGTCGGCTCGTGATTGAGGCCTGCAATACGGCTACGGCCAAGGCCCAGCGCAATATCCAGCAACTCGATTTACCGCGTTTATACCCCGGTCGGACTGACGCTCGACTGGATGGTCCGGACCGGCGGGTGCTGGGCGTGATCCGACCCACAACGGAGGTAATCGGTAACTACTCAGAAACGGGTGAGGTAGGCATTATGGCTACACGCGGTACGGTGTCGTCGGAGTCGTATCTGGTGGAAATCGAGAAGTTTTTCCCGGACGTGCGGGTGTATCAGGAAGCGTGTCCGATGTGGGTGCCGCTCATCGAAAACGGCGAATACGATAGCCCCGGTGCGGATTACTTCGTGCAGCAACATGTTGCCCGGCTCATGGCGCAATCGCCCAATATCGACACGCTGTTGCTGGCCTGTACGCATTACCCGTTGCTCATCGACAAAATCAGGCAGTACGTGCCTGAAACCATCACCATTCTAAGCCAGGGTGGCATCGTAGCGAACAGCCTGGCCGAATACCTGCACCGCCACCCCGAACTGGACGCTCAATGCAGCAAAAACGGTAAACGCCAGTTTCTAACCACCGACTCAACGGACGATTTCGACCGGCAGGCAACCGTATTTTACGGCCAAGCAGTACGTTCGGAACATCAGGGATTGTAGTCTACATCTCCCACCAAAACAGCCGCTTCGTGGAGCAGTTCGGTGGCAACCAGTTCGTCGGTTACGGCTTCGATACGCTCATCAACTTCGTTCAGACGGTCATCAAATACGGTGGGCTGCATACCCATCAGCAATCGGCCCACGTAGAGCAGACTGAGCGAAAAGCGCAGTTCAGGCAGGGCGGGACTGTGGCGGGTTTGCGGTTCTGTTGGCGTCATAACGCTTTGATTTTTAAGCTCCGGAAGTAAATCGGCGCACCGGCGTGTTTGCCCTGTAAGCCAACAAAACCGCGCATGGGCAGTTCAGCAGGTGGTTTGCTAAGCGATTCTGGTACCTCGGAGCCGTCGGGATTGGTTTTGGCGGAGGTGAATTTGCTCAGGTCAACGGTGTTTACTAACTGGTTATTGAGTACAACGTACAGCATTTTTCCCTGCGCCGTGATGGTGTAGCGGTTCCAATCGCCGGGTCGTTTGACAACTTGTTGCTTCGTAGCGGCCTGATGCCCGAACACCGCTCCGCATTGCCAGTTTGTGGGCGAATCGGCCCATTTTTTAGCGTAGTCGTCGGCAATCTGTATTTCTACCGAATTGGGAATCCAGTCGCTGGTATCGGAGCAATGCACCACTACGCCACTGTTGGTGCCGTCGGCGGTTTTGAAGAACAAATCCAGCACAAAATCCTCGTAGGGTATTTTGGTCCAGATAGCCTCATCGGCACTGGCGGTTAGCACGCCTTCGTCAAACGTCCAGACACCCTTGGGATAACTGGCATTGGACAGGTCGTAGTCGAACAGTGGCTGCCAGCCCGCCCCACTTGGGTTGGGGTGGCCTTTTGGGGGCGTTTGCGCAAACAGCGAGACCGAGAGGAGGAGGAGAAAAAGGCAGGTGAGTTTAGACATAAGCTTGATAGTTGTTCCGCAGACATTCACGGAGGGAAAAGAGATTCACAGAGAAACATACTATAAATTTTCTCAGTCGCACCGGCGTACCGGAATCTCTTTTCCCTCCGTGAATCTCTGCCGGTGCGCCGGTGCGATAATAACTCTTTTTAATTCTCCGATTGACGGAAACTTTTCATAATCCAGCCGCCCCCAATTACATCGTCGCCTTCGTAAAAGACAGCCGCCTGACCGGGCGCAATGGCCGATACGCCCTCGTGGAAGTTTACCTCGATGCGATCGTCAGTGGTTTGCGTGACTGTGGCCGGGGTGCCATCGTGTTTGTAGCGCACTTTGGTGGTGGTTTCCAGGGGGGCGTTCAGACGGTCGTATTTTTGCAGATTCAGCTTGCTCACCACCATACCGTCGCGGTATAAATCGTGGTCCAGACCCAGTATAACCTCGTTGGTATCTTTTCGGATTTCGGTCACGAACATGGGTTGCCCAAACGCCATACCCAGCCCTTTGCGCTGCCCGATGGTATAGAACGGATAGCCCTGATGCTGGCCCATGACGCGGCCCGTGCCTTCTTCCACAAAATTACCACCCGCTACCTCGGTTTCCAGGCCCGGTATCCGGCGTTTTAAAAACCCCCGGTAGTCGTTATCCGGTACAAAACAGATCTCGTACGATTCCGATTTGGTCACGAGTTCCATAAAGCCGCGCTCCGTGGCCATATCCCGAATCTCCGATTTGCGCAAATGGCCCAGCGGCAACTTCGTCCGGCTCAGGCTCTCCTGCGACACGCCCCACAGCACATACGACTGGTCTTTGAGCGAATCGACACCTTTGGATATAACGTACCGTCCGATGCCGTCGTCCTGCCGGATGTGGGCGTAGTGACCCGTCGCGATGGACTCACAGTCGAGCCGGTCGGCGCGTTTGAGCAGGGCGTCCCACTTGATGTGGGTGTTGCACATAACGCAGGGGTTGGGCGTGCGGCCTTCGAGGTATTCGCCCGTGAAATGGTCGATCACGGCATCGCCAAATTCTTCGCGAATGTCGAGGATGTAGTGCGGAAAGCCGAGGTTAACGGCAATGTTGCGGGCGTCGTTGATGCTGTCTAATGAGCAGCAGCCTGTTTCTTTTTTGGTCCCGCCGGAGGAAGCATAATCCCATGTTTTCATGGTCATGCCAATAACTTCATACCCTTCTTCGTGCAGCATCACGGCTGCCAAAGACGAGTCAATACCGCCACTCATAGCGACGAGAATACGTCCGTGTTTGCTCATTTCTGGTATCTGCCAGGGGTCAAAGCCCTGCGATTTTTAGGATTCGGCACCGTGCCAATTTAATGCTCAACAGTCAGGGAGTTGGGTTTGGTTTCAGGGGCTGCCGACCAGGGTTGTAGGTGAGTCGCTACGCGATAATCGGCCTAATGAATTATCGTATATTTGAGAAAACAACTTTGGTTATGGAAGTAAGTAGTTGGGCAGTATTAACTGAAATCAACCCGGTATTTTCCGCCAAAATCGGCCCAAATTTTATCCAAAGCTGCCTTAAGGCTGGGCAAACTTATGTAGTCACTCGGGTTTAACCAACGTTGTTTGGTTTTGAGCCA
>JBBRUB010000594.1:0-3396 GCA_038248175.1 Cytophagales bacterium
CGGGCAACGCATTGAGGTGGCCCGCGCCAATTTCGGCATCGCTCAGGGTGCGCTGCTACCGCAGGTCGATGCGGTGGCAACGGCGGGGCTGGATCGCTACGGCCGCTACACCATGAACGGAGTGGGCAATTTCGACACCAACCTATCGGATAATGTGACCGGGCCCAGCCTGGTTCCTAACCCCACGCCCGACTTTTTCGCGGGTTTCCGGGCCTCTTGGGAAGTGGACATCTGGGGCAAACTCCGCAACCGTCGCCGGGCGGCCTACAACCGGGTACTGGCGTCGGCAGAAGGCCGTAACCTACTGGTGACGGGCCTGACCGCCGAGATTGCCCGGCTCTACTACACGCTACTGGCTTTAGATGCGGAAGCGGAAATTATCCGCGAGAACATTGGGCTGCAAGGGCGGGCGGTTGAGTTGGTGGAGGTGCAGAAGTCGGCGGGGCGCGTGACCGAACTGGCCGTGCAGCAGTTCCGGGCGCAACTGCTCAACACGCGCGGTCTGGCGGGCCGGGTACGACAGCGAACTATCGAAACCGAAAACCAGATCAACGTGCTGCTGGGTCGCTATCCACAATCCATCCAGCGCGGCCAGTCGATTCGGGAGCAGTCGTTGCCCGCATCGGTACTGGCCGGTATTCCCGCGCAGTTGGTGCGTCGTCGGCCCGATATCCGGCAGGCCGAACGCGAACTGGAAGCGGCCAACGTGGACGTGGCGGTGGCACAGGCCGAGTTCTTGCCCAGCCTGAACCTGACACCCTACATAGGGCTGAACGCCTTCCGGCCCTCGGTGCTGCTCAACCCCGCGTCGGTGGTGGCCGGTGTGCTGGGCAGTCTGGCCGCTCCGGTCTTCAACCGACGGTTGCTGAAGGGCAATCTGGCCATCTCACAGGCGCAGAGCCGCGAAGCGTATTTCGCCTACCAGCGGGCCATCCTGACGGGCGTGAGCGAGGTGGTAGGGAGCCTGAAAGGGCTGGAAAACTACCGGGAGGTAGCCGATTTGCAAACCGAGGAAGTGGCCGTGCTTCGGCAGGCGGCTACCACCTCCGACGACCTCTTTGCCGCCAACTATGCGACGTACTTAGAGGTTATCACCGCCCAGCGCAGCGTATTGGATGCCGAATTGTCGCTTATCAATACCAAACAGGCGCAGTTTCAATCGCTGGTCGATCTGTACCGGGCGCTGGGTGGCGGCTGGCAACCCTAATTAAGAACGTGCCCAACACCTGACACCCTGTTTATGGAAATCCTGATTATTGTTGCCCTGACGCTGCTCAACGGAGTGTTTTCCATGTCGGAGATCGCGGTGGTTTCGGCCCGCAAGGCCCGGCTGGAAGGCCTGGCCAAACGCGGCAGTGCAACGGCCCGGCGCGCTCTCGAACTGGCCGAATCGCCCAACCGCTTTCTCTCGACGGTGCAGATCGGCATTACGCTCATCGGTATTCTGCTGGGTATTTTCAGTGGCGATACCCTCACCACCTCACTGGAAACAACTCTCCGGCAGGTGCCATTGCTGGCTTCGGTGGCCCGTCCTATGGCCGTTGGTGGCGTGTTATTGTTTATCACGTTTCTGTCGCTGGTGCTGGGCGAACTGGTGCCCAAACGGATTGGTCTCAACAGTCCCGAAGCCATTGCTCAACTCGTGGCCGGTCCCATGCAGGTCCTCTCGCGGGTGATGGCTCCGTTTGTGTGGCTGCTCACGGTCACCACCGAGGGGTTGCTGAAACTGTTAGGCATCCGGCCCTCGACTGACAGTAACGTAACGGAAGAAGAAATCCGCTCCATTATTCAGGAAGGCACGGAAGGGGGTGAGGTGCAGCAAGTTGAGCAGGAATTAGTGGACCGGGTATTCAGGCTGGGCGACCGCTCAGTGCGCTCCCTGATGACCCACCGCAGCGAAGTAGTGTGGTTGGATGCCTCACTCACGGCTGAACAGGCACGGGGGCGAATCGGCGGGCAATTGCACCGGATTTACCCCGTTTGCGAGGGCAGTTTAGATAAACCACTGGGCGTAGTGCGACTGACCGACGTGGTGGAAGACCTGCTCAACAGCCAGCCGTTTGATCTACGGACGCACCTTCAGCCCGCCCTGTTTCTACCCGAAAATAATGCGGCTTATCGGGCTTTCGAGCGGTTTCAATCATCTCCAATTCCGTTTGGTATCGTCACCGACGAATATGGCGGGGTGCAGGGTATTCTGTCGCTTGACGATATTCTAATGGCCTTAGTCGGCGAAGTATCCATTTCCTCTGAGACGCAGGGCGATGTGCAGCCCCAGCCCGACGGTAGTTACCTCATCGACGGGCAATATGCCTACCCAGATTTTTTGGATTACTTTGATCGGGAAGAGTTACTGGATCAGGATGAGCGGTTTCATACGATAGCAGGCTTGGTACTGGAACGGTTGGGGCATATTCCCCAAGTTGGCGAGACTATTCGTTGGCACGAGTTTTCGCTGACCGTTGAGCAGATGGACGGGGTACGCATTGATCAGCTTCGCGTCCGTAAACCGGCTTGATTCATTTATAAATACGCCCCCGTGGCGTCTGCTGTATGCTGCTCGACAAACCGATTCCCCTTGGATTTTTTATCCGCAAGATTCGCCGGGAAGACCGCTGGTGGGAAGCCCGCATTGCCTGGGGGCTATCGTCAACGACAGTCGCTCCTTTATCCGGCAGCTTCAGATGTTTTTGCCCGATGGGCCCGACCAGCAGGCCGTTCTTCATTCGTTCGTCAAGCGGCACTGCGCCTGGTGCTACGTGCTGGGCGACTCGCTACGGGGTATAGATGTAAGCGAACACCTGCGCGCGTTTCTGCCCCCCGCTAACGCCCACTATATTCTCTCTTTCGATAACCGCCCCAACGCGCTACTAACCGCGCATGGCCTGGCCATCCGGCAGTTATACAACGGGGGCCAACTCACCGATTACCAGATGGTGCAGCTCAGCACAATGCTCACTAATTTTACCGATTCGATGGGGCGGTGTGAACGAATCAAAAACACCATTTTCCCCCGTACCTACACCTTCAACCTGCAAGTATTCATCTATCTGTTTGCCGCTATTCTGCCCTTCTGTTTCGAGTACGAGCTGTTCTACTTAGATGTTCCGTTAGTCACCCTGATTGCTTTGGGCTTCATCCTGATCGAAAAAAGTGCGGTTCAGTTACAGGACCCCTTTGATAATAAACCCACCGATACCCCCATGACCTCCCTGGCCCACACGATAGAAATTAATCTTAAGACAATGACCAATTTTGAATCGGTTCCGAAGAAATTGGTTTCGCAGGCGTATTACGCCCTGTAGAGTGGGCTACTTCGCCCGGATAATGAATCAAACCAACCCCTTGTAAAAAAACATGTCGATCAACGAAACAACTGCCTTAACCGCCGTCATA
>JBBRUB010000595.1:0-3388 GCA_038248175.1 Cytophagales bacterium
ATCTCAATTCTGGGAATATTCTCTTAACATAATAACCCCTGTAAAGCCGAACTTGTAGCAGTACAATCTGGCGGGTAAAAACTGACCTTACAAGCATTCGTCATCGGCTGGTAATTCGGTGACGGAAACTTTGCACAGTCTCAAAGGATAGTAGCAAAGCTACACGATTCTTACCTCCTGTTGTAAATTCTCATCCTCCGCTGTAATTCACATCATAACTACGACAAAGTAGTATTTCAGCCTTATATGGGATACAGATAACGTTAGCACCCGTGTTTTCTATTTTTGTACTTTTCATAGTGGGCGTTCAGGAAAATTCACGTTTTTGTGAACGGTCTCGTAGATAGCGGACACGGGTAGATACAGATAGTAACCTAAATCTTGTATTTACTTATTTTAGCGAATAGCTGGACGAAACCAGGCAATTTTCTACTTGTATTTATCCAGACAACCGGTCAGAAAATTCTCCTGAAATGGAGAAACGATTATAGTACTTTGGGCATAGTCAAACAAAGAAGCTGAACCGCCGAAGTGGCAACTTTTCGACCGTAACGGCCGGTAGGCAAGAGCGAAATAGTTTGCGACTGTATCTTATGGAACGGCTTACATCAGCACAAGCGTGTACCAAAAACATTAGATTGATCTTACGACGGTTAAACGTCAATCGAAACAGCCAATAGCCCAGGCTTGTTTTTTTGATCGATTTAGTCTTGAGAACAAGGCTGGCCAGCTATACCGTAGAAAACTCTGAATTCATCCAGATTGGCCCATCGCTCTTACTTCACTGATAATAGCTTGAAACCCAAGTTGAGTTCACTTTTTAACGAACTTGCCGCCAGACCAACCAGCGGCTTTTCACGAATGGATGACATCCTGGCCCATTTTGCGCAACTCACCAGCGTATCACCCGAACTATCGCAGGCGATACAGCAGCGAATACATCAGCATTCGGTCAAAAAAGGAACCTTTCTGCATCAGGCTGGCTCAGTATGCACCAGAACGTATTGGATCAGGACCGGTGTCATCCGGCTATACTATCTCAAGGATGGGCGGGAAGTCACCGACTTCTTTTCATCCGAAAACCAGTGGATTACCTCCGCCGATAGTTTCATGACCAATCAGGTCGATCAGTGCTATCTACAGGCCATTGACGACAGTGACGTATTCGCGCTCACCAATCACGATTTACACTGGCTATTTACTCATTTCCCCGAAATGGAGCGATTCGGACGGATCGTCATGTCGCAGCTATTCATTCAACAATCGGAACGTTTGAATTCGCTTCGGTTTACCTCCGCAGCCGAGCGGTACCAGTATTTCTGCGCGTCTCATCGCCCTATTCTCAACCGCCTGCCGCTGGGCATGGTGGCTTCCTACTTAGGTATAACCCAGGAGACGCTGAGTCGAGTCCGGGCCGCTTTTTGATTTAGATCAAAACAGGGACCATCCAAAGGAGGGAGATTTGTGCAAAAAACCGATCATGATAAAGCACTATTTTCCAACCGGGTTACTAAATAGGGTATTGATTACCCTGGCCTTGGTACTGATGGTCAGTCTACGGGTTAATAAGTGGGCCTACTCGCTCGATGTGGCTAGCGAGGTATGCCATTTCCAGGCCCAACTCAACGGCTTATCCATCCCTACTCCCCTGACGATAGTACGACCCCTTTCCCTGATCCTGACGCTCTTCCTGACCCTCGCTATCCTGGTCCTGGCTTACCAGCGATCCGGCTACAGCCATCGGCGACATACCATTAGCGAACTCGGGGAAGTAGGTACCCCTGTGTCCCGGTGGGTATCCTGGGGCGTTTTCCTGCCTGTGGGTCTGGGGCTGGCTTATATCGCGTTTACCGTCAAAGGGGTGGCTCCCACGGTTTCTCTACTGGCCGCTTGTGTGTCCGTCGGTTACCTGGCCGCAGCCATTTTTCCCTGCGACCCCGGCTCACCCCTTTCGGGAAGCCTTCGTCAGGGGCTTCATAATATAGGGGGCGGGGTGGAGTACATAGGCGGAGCTTATGCGTTATGGCAGCTGGGGAATGTCCAGCCTACAGGGCTACTACATCTGTCGGCTTTGGTGGTGAGCCTGATTGCCCTGTTGTTATCGAGTACGGCCTTGCTGTCCATCCGGGGCTTGCTGCAACGGGCTGCTGAAAGCTTGTTATTCGGCTGGCTGACTTACGCGTTGACTGTTTTACCCTGAGCTGACATAGATAACCGAAAGCGGACCGGCTCATACTGATTTGTTGTCGCTTCGGGGGTCCGCCGTTGTGGGTTCGACCTCTTTGGTTATGCCCCATAAACGTTCGTCTGCTTGTGAATTTAGGTACAATCTATAGTCTACCACCCAATTTCACAACTACGTGGAAATAGTACTTTATCGCTATACGGGATATAGAAAAAGCCAAGAACTGTATTCTCAACTTTTGTACTTTTCATAGTAAGCATTCAGAATAAGCAACGTTTTCGTGAACGGTCTCATAGATAGCAAGCATGAGTAGATTCAATTAGTGACCTAAATTTCGTATTTACTTATTTTAGCGTTTTCATGAACGATTTTCTCATTCGGATTTTTAGCTGTAACTTATTATCGTACAGGTTTTTAATAGTCCACTAAAAACTATTCGGCAGGCCTTTATTGGACTAAAGGGGGCTTGACCCGTCCTGAAATCGAATGATCCAAAGTTGGCTAATTACCAAATCTGCCGCGTACCCAGCTAAATGGCTGAACAGGCAACTTTCCCCTCTTGAAAAGGTAAAATTGCCTATATTTGTCATATCTGTACTATAAATAACCAACATGAAACGAGCTGCATCACCATCCAGTCTATTGCTGAAGGACGTACCAGATCACATCAATGACAGCGAAATCCTGAACCTTCTTTACACCAGAGAGGTCAACTGGCAGCACGTCAATGCCATCAAGACCCTGACCGATTTCAATGACGGGGTTATTTCCGATTGGCTCAACGTGAGCGTCAAAACGTTCCGCGAATACAAGAAGCCGCCCACCTCATTCAAGGAAAACGTCAAAGAGCAGGTTCTGCACCTTTTATCGCTCATCAAACACGGCATCGACGTGTTCGGCTCGGTCCATGAATTCGACCAGTGGCTGAATCGGAACAACTTTTATTTCGACAACAAAATGCCCAATGACTACCTGAACACGGTAACGGGGGTCAAATTTGTAGATGATCGGCTGACGGCCATGGAATACGGAGACAATGTATAAACGATGGAAGTTTTCCGAATCAGCAAAGAGATCTACGCGACTTCGTTAAGCGCATCGGGTAGTGCCAACCGGTGGAACACCAAAGGCCAGCAAGTCATTTACACAGGCTCGTCCCGATCCCTGTCATCCCTGGAATTGATCGTTCACCGGGGAGCCGTC
>JBBRUB010000596.1:0-3385 GCA_038248175.1 Cytophagales bacterium
GGCTGCACCTGCAATACCTGAACATCAACCAACAAGCCGTTGTGGAGCCACGGGTGGGGGTCAGCTACCGCGTCGGTGAGCGGGCCGAATGGACCCTCGGCTACGGGCTGCACCATCAGACGCAGGGCGCGTACACGTACTTCGTGCTTGACCCCACCGGCAAGGCTACCAACCGCTTGCTCCGGTTCTCGCGCAGTCATCACGTGGTGGCTGGTTATAAAACGGGGCTTGGCCAGCGGATGAGTCTTAAAATGGAGACGTACTACCAGGCCCTGGATCAAATACCGGTTCACCCCTATCCGTCGCCGTTTAGTCTGTTGAACGAAGGGTCCGGTGCCGCCCCAATCGACCAGTTTAGCCTTATCAACGCGGGTACTGGCCGGAATTACGGGCTGGACCTCACGCTGGAGCGTCCCTTGCAGCAGGGGTTGTACATACTGGTCACCGGCTCCCTGTTCAACGCCAACTACCGGGGGTCTGACGGCGTGTGGCGAAACACCGCCTTCAATACCAACTACGTGCTGAACTTGCTGGGCGGGCGAGAGTGGCAACTGAAGCGCCCCGGCAGCAGCTTTGCCCTGAACATCCGCTTCACGACCACCGGAGGACGCTACTTCACCCCGCTCAACCTGGCAGCATCGCGACGGGCGGGCGAACCGGTGGAGGACCTTAGTAACAGCTTTGCCGAGCGGCAGCCTGCCTATCTGCGACTCGACCTGAAGGTGGCTTATAAACGCAGCTTCCGGCGCACCGCGCTCGAACTGGCACTTGACGTGCAAAACGCGACGAATAATCAGAATGTGTTTCGGCAGGGGTACAACCGCACGAGCAATATGATCTCTACCGAGTACCAGCAGGGTTTCTTTCCCGTACCAACCATCCGCTTTACGTTCTAAAAAAAGCAGCCTACGCTCAAACTGGCCCGGCGGAGCCGTTGCATCGGAACAATCCTCCAGTCATTTGCCGTTCTAACGATTGCTATTTGCTCGACTCACTGATGATGCGTATTGTAAGATTTTCTGCTGCGTTTAAACTATTTTGGCATGGATTCCCGGCCATAACTGGCTTCACGATGTTGCTGCTGTGGCTGGCCGGGTCAACGGCGGGGTGGGCGCAAACTAAATCGTCGTTCTGGCAGAAACTAAACCCCGATTCGCTCACGAACCGATCGCTTCGTTTTGTGCCGCTACCCGTGTTGCAGTCCGGGCCGGAGATCGGTGTGAAAGGGGGCCTTACCCTTGATTACCTTTATAACGCCGGGATGGGGCAACCCGACAAATCCCGCTTTCGGAGCCGCTACTGGCAACGGCTCGATTCGGCCGACCGGCATACCCGCGACTCCCACGCTTCTGCCCACGTACTATATAGCACCCGCCGACAATTGGCCGTCGAGGGCGTTTGGAGCACCTACGGAGCGGCTGAACGGTATGTGTTGCGGGGCCGGGGCGGCTACATAGACTATGCGGAAGATTATTGGGGCGTGGGCAACCAGACGCTTCCCGAACGGGACTACGCCGTGCTGACCTACCAACGCTGGTTCATACAGCAACGGGTTTGGAGACGACTAAGCGGGCGGGTGTTTGCCGGCCTCAGCCAGCATTACAGCGATACGCGCAACCTCCGCACTACCGAGCAAACCGGACTGTCCGAAACCATACCCGGCAGCCGGGGCAGTGTGGTGTCGGGGCTGGGACCGACGCTCCTGGCCGATTACCGCGATAACCCTTTTAGCCCTACGCGCGGCTGGTATGCCGAATGGGCCGCGCAAGTCTATACCTACAAGCTGGGCAGTCAATACGAGTACGCCGAACACCTGTTCGACCTGCGGAAGTACCTTCCGCTTAACGCCCGACATCTACTTGGTTTTCAGGCCATCGGTCAGTTCACGTCGGGTACGGTGCCGCTGCGCGAACTGCCCCGGCTGGGCGGCCCGAACATGATGCGGGGCTTTGTGCAGGGCCGATACCGCGACCGGCAGCTCTGGTCGGTGCAGGCCGAATACCGCTACAGCCTGAATCGGTTTGTGGTCGCGGCTGCGTTTATCTCGGCCGGGGGCGTGGCCCCAACCCTCGGTGAGTTTTCGGCAGAGACCACGCAGTCAGCGGGCGGGCTGGGACTGCGGCTGCTGCTGAACCGCAAAAAGAACGTCTATTTGCGGACGGACGTGGCCCTTAATTCCAACGGAACAACGAACTTCTACATCCGAATGCTCGACGCATTCTGACGAATTGTTGGTCGCGGGTTCGTCCTTACGCCGTTGGTATAATCAGCCGCCGGGCATCGGTGAGGTACTACCGCGATCCACTGGGTTCGTTTCCGGCCCTGAAAAACGCCGAAAGCGTATATGCCCTCTATGGCATTGGCCCGTTGCCTGCCAACGTGCAGCCCCCCGTCAATACGCCGGTTTTCAACGCCAGCCTGGGCCTATCATCTGCACGAAGGGGCGCATAACCTAACCCGCTACGATTGGCAGCAATACCTGGCGTTTGCCCGGAAACAGTTCAGCAAAAAGCCGTAATTTCAGCCTTGAACTGATTTTCTGATTTCGGAATGAAAAAAATCTACCTGAAACTCGCTATTGCCCTCGCTTTGATAGCTTCGCTCGCCGTTGCCCAGCGCACCCTAATTCACTGCGGTACGCTGATTGACGGCATCCGGCCTGACGCGCAACGCGAAACAACCGTTGTGGTCGAAGCCGACAAAATCACTGCCGTTCAGCGCGGCTATACCGATGCGGGTGTGTTTATTCACGGTAACAACGCCAAAGAATTTGAGTACACGGTGGAGGCCGAGATGCCGCCCATAGAAGCCCTGATGTCGGCCCTAATGACCAGTGCTAAATTGCTGGGAATGGACACGTAAATTGGCTCACTCGAAGCCGGAAAATTGGCTGACATTATTGCTGTTGACGAAAACCCGGCGCAAAACATCAAGACCTTGCAGACCGTGCGGTTTGTGATGAAAGACAGAAAAGTGTATAAACAGTAAAATTTTTGGTTTTTGGTTTTTGGTTCGTGGTTTAGACCAATGAACTACAAACCGCAAACTACAAACGCCATGCATACCAGCAATCACCTCTCGTGGGTAGAGATTAAAAATTTCAAGTCAATCAAAGACCTGCGGTTAGACTGCAAGCGGGTAAACGTGTTCATTGGCAAACCCAACGTTGGCAAGTCGAATATTTTGGAAGGGTTAGGGTTGTTGGGGGCAGGGTATAGTACGGATCGCTTTTTGGATAAATCAGTTCGTTACGAGAATGTAGGGCATCTTTTTTACGATAATGACAACAGTAAATTAATCACCGTCACGTCTGATAAAGCGAACGTACAATTAATGCGAGACGACGCAAGCAAGCCGTCAGCAGTTAAATATAGCTACACATGTA
>JBBRUB010000597.1:0-3379 GCA_038248175.1 Cytophagales bacterium
AAATGTGATTTGTTGCCATTTTTAAAGCCGTCTTCTAAAAGACACTTCTCTGTTTCACTCAATTCAATGTGGCGATAAGGTTTCATTTGGCAAAATTAACCCAAAATAGTTAACAGTGTTTATTTTCGTTCAACTACTTAGGACAATAAACCCTGGATAAGGCCAAAATCTGAAAGCCCTTTTACCGGTATGGAAACCCAACCGAAAATATCCGTACCGACGCTGTGTGACCGGGCGGGCGGTATGGGAAAGTTTGAAGCCTGGACCGACTTGTTTTATCAGCACGTTCAACAGGATGCGGTGCTGGAGCCTGTTTTTCGGGGTATGGCCCGCGACCACGCCCGCTGGGGCGAAACGGGCGGGCCGTATATTCCGTAATTATTGGCCCGGAAATTTTCGTAACTTTAGGTTATGAACGATACCCCGTCGGCAGCCGAATTGCTCGCCAAACGCTTTCCGTTTACCCCCACCGCCGGGCAGCAACAGTTTTTTGAGCAGATCGGCCAGTTTATCACCCACGACGATTTTGAGCATTACCGCGACTGTTTTCTGCTGCGCGGATATGCCGGTACGGGCAAAACGTCACTTATTGGCACGGTGATAAAAGTACTGCCGCGTTTTGGGTTGAAATCGGTGTTGCTGGCTCCCACCGGGCGGGCCGCGAAGGTGATGGCAAACTACGCTAAAAAGCCCGCCCAGACCATTCACCGCAAGATATACCGCCAAACTGCTGATCCTGCATCGGGTTCGCTGCTGTTTCAACGGCAAAAAAACTACCACGAAAACACCCTCTTTATCGTGGACGAAGCCTCCATGATTTCCGACGAAGCCGATTTCGGTGGCAAAGGCCTGCTTACCGACCTGATTGAGTTTGTGTTTGAGAACCCCGGTAACAAACTCATGCTCGTTGGCGATACGGCTCAGTTGCCACCCGTTGGCAAAGACATCAGCCCCGCCCTCGACGCCGGTAATTTGGCCGCGTCGTTCGATATGACGGTGTATGAACAGGAACTAACCGAGGTTATGCGGCAGGACGAAGGCAGCGGTATTCTGGCAAATGCCACCGACCTCCGCAACGAACTGGGGCAGGACGAACCGCAAATCCGGCTCAATGTCCGTGATTTTCGGGACGTCTATAAAATGTCGCAGACCAAGCTCGAAGACGGCGTAAACTACGCCTACACCAAATATGGCCGCGAAAACACCGTGATTTTATGCCGTTCCAACAAGTCGGCGGTGCAGTATAATCAGTTTGTGCGCCGGGTGATAAACCAGTGCGAAGAGGAACTCGACGCGGGCGACATGATTATGATTGCCCGCAACAACTACACTACACTGGCCGAAGATTCGCCCGCCGGATTTCTGGCAAACGGCGAATTTGCCGAGGTCATGAAAATCAGGAAGCAGGAGGAACTGCACGGTTTTCGGTTTGCCAACGTCACGCTCCGGCTCGTGGATTACGACGAGCAGGAACCCTTCGACGCAAAAATCATGCTCGACACGTTGCACAGCCCCTCGCCCGCCTTGCCCCGCGAGGATAATCAACGGCTGTATGACTCGGTGCAGAAAGATTATTTCTACATAAAATCAAAGAAAGAGCGGGCCGAAGCCATCCGGCGCGATGCCTATCTGAACGCCCTGCAAGTAAAGTTCGCCTACGCCCTGACGTGCCACAAAGCGCAGGGCGGGCAATGGAGCGCGGTGTTTGTGGATCAGGGCTACCTGCCCGATGCCGTTGTGAATCAGGAGTTTGTGCGCTGGCTGTACACAGCCCTCACCCGCGCTACGGACGAAGCGTTTCTGATGAATTTCAGCCCGCAGTTGTTTTTGTGAAACGATTGTGTGGGTGTGCCGTCCTGAAATAGGCTTACAGTTTTGAGGGTCTGTCGTCCGCTTAATCCTACCACAAGTTTACACTAAATTCTTAATCCTACCACAGCTTTACAACCGCATCGGCGGTCCGATGCTTTTTTTCAACCCCCTAAAAACCCTCTTAAAGTACCCCGTAACCTCCCTGTTTGAGTAGACGTTTAGGTAGCTGAAACAGAAAAATCATTTTGTACTTTATCGGGTTTAATCGGTTTGTAAGGATACGATTTCCAACGCCGTTTAAGTACGCCTTCCTGCGTGTGAGCCACCGAAGGGGTCATAAAATCAAGGCTTGAATGAGGACGCTCTACATTGTAAATACTGATGACTTTGGGCAAATAAACTTTGGCTTCTTCGATAGACCCATAGCTTTTTTCGAGCAACTCCTGTTTCAAAATACCGTTTACTCGTTCAGCAATCGCATTTTCACGCGGGTCTGAGTTTTGAGTCATAGAGATGCCAATTTTACTTTCTGTAAGCAGATGAATGTAATCCCAACAGCAATACTGAACGCCCCGATCCGAATGATGGATAGTTTGGGCAGTTGCCGGTTTCTGCCTCAAGGCTATTTTTAGGGCTTTCGACGCACCTTCGGCAGATAAGGACGATTCAATGCCGTAACCAATAATTTTGCGTGAATAGGCATCCGTCAGTAAAAACAGATACCCAAATCCTGCACCGACAACAATATAGGTAATGTCAGAAACCCAGACTTGATTGGGTCTATCTATCACTAAATCAACGACTAAATTCGGATACTTTCGAAGCCAATGGCTTGAAAACGTGATTCTTGGCTTCCTGCTCTGCCGACCACGGATCAATAATTGGTGTTCTCGGCGTAACTCAAAGAACTCGTCCCGGCCTATCTTGAAACCATGTTTTTTAAAAAGCTCCTGCATTTTATGAACGAGTTTCCGGGTTCCCAATTTTGGGGTGAGCACACGTAAACGAAGTACTTCCTGAATGATGAGGTCGTGTTCAAAAATCGCCTGTGTTTGAGTGCGGTAAAATTGATAAAACGCCTGTCTTGTCAGACCAAGCAGTGGGCAGAGTAAGCTAACGCTTAGGTTTTCTCGTTGCCCGACAGTTTTGAGGGCTTGCCGGGCCGCCGGAGCGGTAGTAAACTTTTTTGGCAGCACTAATCCGTGTTCTGCTTGGGAAATAGTAATGACTTCCTGAAGCAATAAAATCTTCCGTTGGGCTTCGAGGAGTTGCTGTTCAAGTCGGGCCTTTTCCTCATCCACTGGCGGTGGTGGGAGTGGTGTTGGGGGAATTAGCTTTATTGTACTTTTCTTGGTTGGATGCCCGTCTTTACGATCTCGTGGTACACCTTGATGGATTAATACCCATCGTTGGATAGTAGCATGACCAACGCCCCATTTAGCTTCGAGTTGGCGGTAGGTAACCCCGCCTGTAAGGTACTCCAGTACAATTTTCTCGCGTGTTGTTGGCTGTGTTTTGTCGCCCATAAGTTCACAAAGTTAGTGTAAACCTATTTCAGGACGAGACA
>JBBRUB010000598.1:0-3369 GCA_038248175.1 Cytophagales bacterium
CAACTTTTTTGTTTTATTTTTGTTGATGTTTTGTTAAACAACAATTAGCCTTACTTTAGGACTCGATTTAGAATCTGCCTGCCATGAATGAGTCAAAGCCGCAACATTACTGGAATGAGAAGTGGACTACTATCCCGTTCGAGAACCTGGAAAATCCTCCCCGTTACGACGTATCGAACTATGGCCGACTCCGTAGTTTTCAGTCGGCTTCAAAAGAAGAACGGGAGTCTCAGCGGTCAGCTGCCGGGGGGAAATTAATCAGGGGGTCAGTCATTCAGGGGTATCGCTCACTGAATATACGGTCAGAGGGCAAAACCTTAAATCGCTACGTTCATAAACTCGTGGCGGAGTACTACGTGGTTCGTGAACGGCTCGATCAAATCTTCGTCATTCACCTCGATCACGACAAGCAGAATAACTTCGTTGACAACCTGCGCTGGGTCACTAAAGACGAGATGGTGGCGCACAATCGCGAGAATCCGAATGTGAAAAACCGCCTTGCTGTTCGCGGCACGAGCAATTATAAACTAACTGAGAGCAAGGTAAAAATCATTAAAAAGCTGCTGCTCAATGATAAGAACCGGCTGAAAATGATTGCTAAGCAGTTTGGTATCACCCATACGCAGCTCAACCGGATTCGATCGGGCGAGAACTGGCGGCACGTTACGGTGTAAGACATTGAGGATCAGGACAGCCAGGCCACATTCGTGATGTCGCCGTCCTGCCTCCTCATTGAGTGATGTTTGAGACAATATCTTTCAGCCGGTCGGGTTTCCTGACCGGCTGATTTTTTGCGCAAAAACGTTTAATTCAGCACCGGTGCAGCGACTGGTACCTGAACGCTGGCTAACGGAAGCGAGACAAAAAACGACGTACCTACCCCTTCAACGGTTTCAAACCAGATGTTTCCCCCGGCATGTTCTACCCCCCGCTTGGCAATGGCCAGCCCCAGCCCCGTGCCACCCCGTTTGGTGCTGAAGTTGGGCAGAAATACTTTGGTGTGAAAGGCGTCTGGTATGCCCGCACCGTTATCCCGTACTTCAATCTGTACATCATCGTCGCTGGTGTATAGCTGGAGATTTATCACCGCCTGCCGGTCGGGTGGTACAGACTGGACCGCGTTGATGAGCAGATTGGTGAGGATACGACCAATAAGCTGCCGGTCTCCGATGACCATGATTGGGCCGGGCGCAATTTGCCGGTATAGGGTAGTGCGTTCGGCGTAGAGGTCAGCGGCTTTGTTGAGCATGACCGTTATCTCAAACGTTTCGTTCTTGGGCAGCGGCATCTTGGCGAATTCAGAGAACGAAGTCGCAATGTCGCTCAGGTTGTCGATCTGATCGAGGAGGGAATCGAACGTGCGCTGAATAACGCGGCTACCGGCTCCGTTCAGGGTACCCTCCGCTTCGGCGGTTTTAGGAAATGTGCGCTGCAAATGCTGGAGCGTCAGCTTCATGGGCGTCAGCGGATTCTTGATCTCGTGGGCTACCTGCTTGGCCATTTCGCGCCAGGCCGACTGTTTTTCGTTCTGGGCCAGCTCCTGTTTGCTCTCTTCCAGTTTAACCAGCATCCGGTTGTACTCCCGGATCAGCAGACCAATCTCGTCGTCTGATCGCCAGGGCAACGGATCGTTGGGGTGATCGAGATTAGTTTTACGAATTTTCTGGGTCAGCAACTGCAACGGTCGGGTCAGCACATGCGAAGCAAAATAGGAGACCACCAGAAAAAACAGAAACAGGCCCGTAAAGATGCTCAGGGCCATAGCAATGACCTCAATAATTTGCCGGTCCAGTTCGGTACTGGCGTAGAAATACGGTACGCTAAGCACCCCCAGCAACCGGCCATCGTACGATTTGATGCCCGCGTAGGCCGTTCGGTACGTTTTATCGCCCAGCGACTCATTCAGTAAAATCTGGTTTTCTTTTTCTTCGATAATGCGGATGTACGCTTCCGGGTTGATTCGCTTGGACAGGTAGCCACTCTCATACATCAGGGGGCGGGTTGAGGTATAGAGTTTCCCCTGCGTGTCGAAGAGGTTGATGTCAATGTCGGCGTCACGGGCAATCTTGCTTAATTCTTCTTCCATCGACGCCTTACTACGCTTTTGGGCCACCAGATGCTCATCAATATAGGTCAGGAAATTAGCGGCAATGTTGCGGGTGTTGCTAACGTATGAATTTTCCTGATTAGTGGTATAGTTGGAACTGATAACACTCAGAATCAGGATAATAACTGAAATAAGCGGCAGGAAAAACGCTACGTTCAGCAGAATCTGAATGCGGGTAGAGTAGTTAATTTTAAACTGGGTAAACTTGTAATTAATGGCGTACGAAATAATGACCATAATAACCGTAAACACCAGTAAGAGATACAGAAACGAGAAGTTGGAGAAGATATTCGCCAGCGGGTACTCGTCTGCCGACACCACCACCAGCCGCCCGTTCTGCCCCTGTTGCCCCACGTGCCGATAGCCGTTGGCCGATACCCCGCTCTTTGGCAAGGCCGGATCGTCGAGGAGTTTGGCGGGCATTTTACGGTCATAATTGTACGTACCCGAACTATACAAAAGCTGAGGTAGCCTTGCTTTACCACTTGCCCGCTGATACACGGCATAACTGTACTCAGGTTCGTCAGAGCTTTTACTAAAGCGGGCATCTGCCAGCAATTCAGGATAAACGCCCCGGGGCCGTTGGCTGCGCAGGCGCATATCCAGCATGACGTAGCCAGCGGGGTTGGTACCCGTCAGGGTTTTCGGTGCCGGGATCATGACAAACCCCACGTACTGCTTCACAAACTTATTGTCGGCTTCACTAACGAAGTAAATACCCGGATAGCTGGTTTCATAGTCCGGTTTCCGGTATTTGGCCTGCAAACTGGCCAGCGACAAGGCGCCCTGACTCATATCAAGTGGTTGACCGTTAGCCCCGAAAGACGATACCTGTATGTCGTACTTATCGAAGTACTTGTCTAAGTGCAGTGCTTTGATACGTTGCTGAATCCGCTCCCGAACCAGCAGTGTATCCTGCCGCAGCGAACGGCCAATTTCAGAGTCTTGTACAATAGACTCCTGCGCTTTGCTGAGCATCAGTTCGCCATATTCATCGTTCTCGGCCAGCAACTGAGCGGCAAAGGCCTGCTCGTGCGCTAACTGCTTCTGAACCTCCTGCTTATATACCACGTAGGCCGTTGTGAGAGCACAGAAAAAAGCCGCCATGAACAGATAAATCGACGTTTTGTATCGGAACGTATAAAGTGTTCTGGGAAACCGGGCCACGTAAGTCAATAAAAAGTACAGGCCATTCACGGCGTAGATAACCGGGAGAGACAGGTCAAACAGCCAGCTTATCAGAGCCGCTACAACGGTTCCGG
>JBBRUB010000599.1:0-3367 GCA_038248175.1 Cytophagales bacterium
CTGCCTTTGGTGGCTCGATGCGGGCAACTGGCTCAACAGTTGGAACTGGTTTGGGCGTTTCGACCGGGGTGGCAGGAGCCGTTACTTTGGCTTCTGGTTGCTGAACCTGCGGTTTAGCGGGTTCGGGCTGAACGGGTTTCTGCACTGGCGTTTCCACAACGACAACAGGACTTGCCGGTACCGGAGCAGGAACTGGTTTAGGAGTTTCTGTTGGTTTAGGAACAACGGGTGCCTTGGCCTGAGGAGCCTGTTTGGCATTCAGATCAATTTTGCCGATTACCGTCAATCCAGGCAAACTCGTTTGAGCTACTTGCGGAGACGGCTTAACCGGTTCAACAACTGGAGCCGGTCTTGGGGCTTCGACTTTTGCTTCGGTAAGCGGACGACCCGCGTCATCACGACGGTAGGTCGGCAGAAAATCTTCTGCCAGGCGATGGGCCGGTTCGGCCACCGCTACAGACGGCTCTGACCGACGTGTCCCGTTCAGGAGTTCCGCAGAGTTGTATTCTTTCGCCAATACCGCCAGCTGTTCTGTGTTGATTTTGGTATTGGGATTTGTTTCGACCTTAAATCCACTGGCAGACAGACTCTTTGCAACAGAGGATAATCCTTTGTTGAGAATTTTTGCCACCTGGCTTAGGCGCATTGACTTTTCTTCTGCCATATTATCGGTCTATATTCGGCAAATTTACTCGTTGTTGGTACGGTATGAACACGAGGTTGGGCAATAAAAATCCCTCGTCTTACTTAATGAACAGCGTAAGGTGAATAATATGCACCCAGCTGGATAACATAGTACACATTATTCATCCTTACTGCTACATTTTTCAATCAAACTCCTGCTTGAGGATGTTCAGGATTTCCTCAACGGTGTCTTCTTCGAGGTCGGTTCGACGAACAAGTTCTTCTTTACTCAGCGTCAGTACGCTTTTGGCGGTGTCCAAACCTACTTTACGTAGTTCCAGAATCATCCATTCGTCAATTTCGTCGGAAAATTCCATCAGATCAACGTCTTCGTCATCTTCGTGCCCTTCGTTATCGCGGAACACGTCGATTTCCATGTCCACCAACCGACCGGCGAGTTTAATGTTCTGACCGCCCTTGCCAATGGCGAGCGATACCTGATCGGGTTTCAGGAATACCGATACCCGGCGCGTATCGTGATCAATCTGCATTGAGCTGAGTTTGGCCGGGCTGAGTGAGCGGCTGATGAGCAGTTCGAGGTTCTCAGTATAGTTGATAACGTCGATGTTCTCGTTGCCCAATTCGCGCACGATACCGTGAATCCGCGATCCTTTCATTCCCACGCAGGCACCCACGGGGTCGATACGATCGTCGTACGATTCAACGGCCACCTTGGCGCGTTCGCCCGGCTCCCGTACAATCTTACGGATCGAAATCAGTCCATCGTAAATTTCGGGTACCTCAATCTCGAACAGCCGCTCCAGAAAGACCGGCGAGGTGCGCGACAAAATGATTTTGGGCGTACCGTTGTTCATGTCAACGCTCTTGATTACGGCTTTCACCGACTCGCCCTTGCGGTAGCGGTCTTTCGGAATCTGCTCGGTGCGGGGCAGACTCAGTTCGTTGCCTTCCTGATCGATCAGGATAATCTCGTGCTTTAGCAGTTGATAGACTTCGGCACCCAACAAATCGCCAACCTGATCTTTATATTTCTGATAAAGGATTTCTTTCTCCATGTCCTTTATCTTCTGGATGAGCGTCTGGCGGGCCGTTTGTACCACGCGCCGACCAAAATCTTCCAGCTTCACTTCTTCGGCGACCTGCTCACCTACCTCGAAGTCGTCCTGAATTTTACGGGCGTCGGCAAGGGGTATTTTATCAAAATCCCAGATGTCTTCCGAGTCGTCGTCAACAATTTCGCGGGTGCGCCACATTTCGAGGTCGCCACTTTCGGCGTTGATAATCACGTCGAAGTTTTCGTCGGTACCGTATTTTTTGCGAATCATCGTTCGGAAGACTTCTTCCAGAATGGCGATCATGGTAGGCCGGTCGATATTCTTCGACCGGGCGAAATCGGCAAACGATTCGATCAATAATCCACTGGTCATTGTATTTCGGTTTTGAGTTCAGCGTTCGGGATTCAAAGTTGACGGCTGCATAATCTGCTCTGCCAGGGGCCACTTTTAAACCTTAAACATGGAATTCTGAACTAGTTAAAGGTTATTTCTACAATTGCTTTTTTTATCTGGTCATACAGAAGGGTAGTTAGCCCGCTACGTATAACGATACCTGCCTCGGCATCTTTCTTCTGCTTCGTCTTGGACCGTTTTTCCGGCACAACGTCCAGTATGATCTGTGTATCGTCGGCGTCTTCGAGCGTACCGCGTTCGGTAGTGCCATCGGTCAGCGTCACGAGTAACTGCCGCCCAACGTTGCGCCAATACTGACGCGGAAAACCAAGCGGGAAATCAACCCCTGGCGAGGACACTTCCAGCGTAAACGGCGACTCACTGAAGAAATTCATCTCGTCCATCTGCCCACCCAGCCCGCGGCTGATGTCAGCACACTCGTCAATGGTGATGCCTGCATCGCTGTCTAACAGAATGGTCACTTTGATGCGCCCACCCTGACGGCCAACTACCTGAACATCAACGATGTAAAGTTGGTCGTTGTTCAGGTATGGCTGGAGTAGTCCGGTAATGCGTGTTTTATCGTCCATAAAGTATTGGCTAACAAAAAAGGGAGTTCGACTCCCCCCTTTGATTGACGCCAGAAACTTTTTTTGCGGCACAAAGGTAATGGTTTCCACGATGTTTCACAAGAGGCCGTCTGCTCGTTTACATGGGCTTTCCCGCTGGTCTGATGTACTTTTGGGGCAGATACCGCTTATTACCGCTCCCAACGCTCGTTCTGTATGTCTATCCGACAAAAGACAGGTCAACTGATTGCCTTCTTCTTCCGATCATTGCTCTGGTCAGTGAATCTGGTGCTGTTCTTTTGTACGGTGCTGGCTTATTGGCTGCTGGGCTGGTTTCCTACCGAGCACTGGCTGGCGGGGATGATCATGATTGCCATTCCGGTGCTGTGGGTTTCCAACTTCGTGTTTATTATTTTGTGGCTTACCTCGCGCCCCTGGCGCAGCTGGCTGTCGGGGCTGGCCTTGCTGGCAGGCATTGTGCTGTTTGGCTCGCGCACGTTTGCCTGGAATAGTCCGTCAACGGCCACCAGTGCTGGTGCTTCATTTCGAGTATTCAGTTACAATGTGCAGGGATTTGGCTATACCGACGATGAAGTGGACTATCCGCAGAGTTCGCCCCGCGTCCGGCGGCTGGTTAATTACGTGCTGCGTTACGAAGCACCCATCAAATGCTTTCAGGAGTTCTACAATTCGACGGCCATTGCC
>JBBRUB010000600.1:0-3355 GCA_038248175.1 Cytophagales bacterium
GCGACCTACGAAGGCGATTTAGCCGCCAGTGCCGGTGCCGAGTATCGAATCGGGCGGGAGTCGAGAAGCGACTACTGCGAACGCTTTGCCGGGCAGGTCTTTACCAAAAGCGGCCAAATCCTGACGGGCAGCACCGGCGAAGGCGACAAAAAAGTACAGGTGTATAACTTCCGGCTCATCATGACCGATTCGGCAGCTAACCGGCGGCTGGTCGAAAAACCGGCCCACTACGACCGCAGCGAGTTTCTGCCCATTGCCGGGGTGTTTGCCAGCGGGAAGGTGAAGCATATTTTCACCCAGAGTCCAGAAGGAATTTTGCGCGTTCAGCCCATTGCCAACCGCAAAGCCGACATCAACGACATCAAAAACGCGCCCGTTCGGATGTCGTCGCTGGGCCAGAACTACGCCTATCCCGATGGCAGCCCCGAAACGCGGGCGCGTATCATTGCCGAACACCGGGAGCACATTCTGGGCATGATTTATTTTCTACAAAACGACGAAAGTATTCCGCTATCCATCCGGGAAGAAGCGCGGGTATGGGGGCTGGCCAAAGACGAATTCACCGACAATGACAATTTTCCCTACCGGCTCTATATCCGCGAAGCCCGCCGAATTATGGGCGATGTGGTCTTTACCGAACACAACGTGTATGAGCAACCCAACTCCATCCGGTCGGTGCTGAATACCAACGCCGTAGCCATTTGCGATTATGCCCTGAACTGCCACGGCGTAGCCGCGCCTGGCCCCGTGTATGCCGACATGACCGAGGGCGATTTTAACCACATTCCGCAACCTTTCCAGATTCCCTACGGGGTCATGCTGCCCAAAACGTTTGATAACCTGCTCGTACCCGTCGCCATTTCATCGAGTCACGTTGGCTTTTGCGGTATCCGGCTCGAACCCACCTGGTCGGCCCTGGGGCAGGCGGCAGGTTTAGCGGCCAGTCTGAGTATCAAGCGGGGTGTTTCAACGGCTAAGGTCAATATGGCGGACCTGCAAAAACTACTCCGCCAGAACAAGGCCAAAATGATCTATGTCAGCGACATAGAAGCCGACTCGCCTTATTTCGAAGCCGTGCAGTACTTTGGTACGAAGGGCTTTTTCCACGACCTGTACCCACTGGATGCTGTCAGTATTAAACCCCGGACGGTGTATAAACTCCAGTACATGAATTCGGTTGATTACCACGCCGTTGAGCCTGACAGGCCGTTAGACGATACACTCGCAAGAAACTGGATCGGCAAGCTACCTACTAACCAACAGGCCCAGGCAAAGCAGTTGGCGGCTGCAAAAGCCTGGACGCGGGGCAAATTTCTGAATGCCATCTATCGCAAGTAAGTTAGGCCAAAACTACCCTTTACGTCAACTACTGAGGCCACTTACTAAAGCCGCCATACGCATGCAAAACCGCCGGGATTTCCTTAAACTATCTACCCTGTCGGTAGCCGCCACCACGCTTCCGGTTTCCAATGTACTGGCAACGAAGGCCGCGCTGGTCTCCGACTCGGCAACTAAGCCCGTCATTTTACTCCGTTCGTCGTGGAACGATGCCAACATCGGCGATCAGGGCCATACGCCCGGCACGCTCCGATTGTTGGAACGGTATGTACCCGAAGCCGAAATCCTGCTCTGGCATCAGACGGCCCGGCCCGAAACCGAGAAAATCATCACCAAAAACTTCCCGAATGTCCGAATCGTCCGGGGGGATTTTTATGACGGTGACAAACCCTTTGACGGCGAATTGAAAGAAGCGTTCGACCGGGCAAATCTGTACATCGTCAACTCCGGCATGGTGTACAATTACGGTTTGTTCGGGTATGAATGGCCCGGCACAATGAGCAACCTCACGCCATTTTACTACTGCCTTGAGCGGGGCATTCCGTTCGGACTGTACGGGCAATCGTTCGATAAGTTTGCGCACCCGGCCATGCCCGTCTTTAAGGACGTATTCAGCCGGGCCGCGTTCATTTATACTCGAGACGACGAATCACGTAAGTTCCTGAAGGAGAACAAGTTCTCGCCCGGTGTGCTGGAATTTGGGCCGGATGGTTGCTTCGGTATCGACGTGCGCGACGAAGAGAAAGGGGTGGCCTATCTGAAGAAAACCGGGCTGGAAGACCAGAAATTTCTGGCCGTCGTGATCCGCACCAACACCAAACATATTTACGACACCGGCAAGGGTAGCCTGATGAACCCCGCCCAGGCCACCCCCCAACAACAGGAACAGGACCGGGTGCGGATGGGCTACGTGCGCGATCTGGTTACGACCTGGGTGCGCGAGACCGGCCTGAAGGTGCTGCTGGCCCCCGAAGTGAGCAAGGAAGTGGCCCAGAATAAAACTCAGGTATTTGACCAGCTTCCCGCCGATGTGCAGAGCAAGGTCATCTGGCGCGATACGTACTGGAACGCCGACGAAGCCATGTCGGTCTACGCCCGCGCGCATTCGATGTTTGGTATTGAGCCGCACTCGCTCATTATGGGGCTGGCGCTGGGCGTTCCCGTGGTTCATGCCCGCGCCCTTTCGTACGGACGCAAAGGCTGGATGTTCCGAGATATCGGCCTGAACGACTGGCTCTTCGACATCGACAAAGCCTCGTCTGCCGAGATTACCAAAGCCGTGATGGATATTCATAAGAATTATCCAGTCGCGAAAGAAAAGGCCAAAAAAGCCATGCAATTTGTAGTTGATCAGCAAAAAGCCACCATGCAGGTAGTGCGTAAAAATGTAAAGTTAAGCAATTAATAATGAGTCAGTTACTCCAAAAACGGCGCAAATTTCTCCGCCAAACGGCTGCGTTCGCGGCTCTGGTTGCGGCCACCGATAGTTTCGGCAACAGCCTGAACACCAAGCCCAAAACCATTTTGCTTCGGTCGTCGTGGCAGACGGTCAATATTAGCGATATTGGCCCCGCTACCAGCACAATGCCAACAACTCCATTTTACCCATGAACCGATTCCGCCATTCCGTCTCCGGTGCGTTGCTAACCGGGCTGTGCTTCTTCCTCCACCCAGCTCAGGGTCAGCTTGCCACGCCTACGTTTGATCCGCAGCCCGGCAGTCGGATCATTCTGCTGGGCAATACATTTGCTGATCGGATGCGTCATTACGGCTACGTTGAAACTCTGTTGCAACAGCAATTTCCGGGTCGGCAGCTTACGGTGCGTAACATGGGATGGAGTGCCGATGAGGTGGGTTTGCAACCCCGCCCCCTTAATTTTCCGGGCTTCGGCGATAAAACAACCCGACTCACAACGGGCAGTAAGGAAATAGCTTTTCAGGGATTCACGCACGGAAATGAAGGAACGGTAATGCCTGTGGCCTTGAACATGGCTGGTTTGAATCAGGATTTGTACGA
>JBBRUB010000601.1:0-3350 GCA_038248175.1 Cytophagales bacterium
TGAAACCCCGCGCCCGCATCAAGGCCTTCGCCATTGTAGGGTCGGAGCCAACCATCATGCTGACAGGACCGATTCCGGCCACGCGCAAGGTGCTGAAACGGGCGGGCATGAGCATTTCGGATATCGATTTGTTCGAGGTGAACGAAGCCTTTGCCGCCGTGCCGATGCTGTTCATGGACGAGTTTGGGGTGGACCACAGTCAGCTCAACGTCAACGGCGGGGCCATTGCGCTGGGCCATCCGCTGGGCGCAACCGGAGCCATCATTTCGGCCACGCTCATCGACGAGATGGAACGTACCGGCAAGCAATTCGGTCTGTCCACCCTCTGCATCGGGGGCGGCATGGGAATAGCCACCATTTTTGAACTTGTCTGATAGTCAAAGGTCGTCTATTGACCGGATGAGCCGAATGCCTTCGCCCGCACAGGCGGGGGCAAAATCGGCATCGAAGCTGGCGACTTGTGTGATGTTGTGCAGCTTGCACGTAGCCAGGATCAGGGCGTCGTTGGGCAATAAGTTGTACGTATCCATGAAATGCACGTACAACGACACGATGGTGGGACTGTTAGACAGAAAGGAAAACTGCATCAAAACAGGTTCAATATCGGCCTCCCTGAGCGTCGTTTGAATTTGCTGGTTGACCTTCAGTGTTAACGGAGCTTTACGGCCGTACAACGCCAGCATCTGAAAAGCATATTCGCTCAGTACGGTCTCGTTGATGTAAAGTCGGTACTAGTTCGTTCACATGGATAATCGAGCAGTTCGGTTCGGTCTGAACGTTCGTACTCAACCAGAATGGAACTATCCAGAAACACGTCACTGGTTATAGACATCATACTTGTCGATGGGATATGATTTGTCTTTCAGCCGCCCTTTTCTTCGGTTCATAGTAGTAACACGCATTTGGCCGTCATTAGCCGACCAGACCTGAATGAAGGCAGAGCCATTGTGCTTCTCGATACGGATGATAACAGATTCGTCGCGCATTTCATCCGGTACATCAATCGTAATCTGGCCATTCTGTGGCCGTTGCGTGAATTCGATGGCTTCCATACACAAGTCTTTTTTTTATAAATCTACAAAAGAATTTCCAGATGATTAACTACACCGTCAATGACACCATCGCCGTCATTTCGTGGGCCATGACCTCGGCCCCGATGAACGTGCTGAACGACGAGTCGATACCCGAATTTGAAGCTGCGCTCAAAAAAGCCCAGGCCGATGAATCTGTAAAGGGTATCATCATCACCTCCGAAAAGCCCGAATTTGTGGCCGGAGCCGACCTGAAAATGATTCTGCGCAACAACGACAAAGACCCGGCAGAAATGCTGATGGTGTCGGCAGAACTGAACCGGATTTTCCGCACCATCGAAACGGGTGGCAAACCCACTGTGGCGGCTATTAACGGCACGGCCCTTGGTGGCGGTTACGAAATCTGCCTGGCCTGCCATCACCGTATCGCGCTCAACAATCCGAAGACGCTTATTGGGCTGGTCGAGGTTACGATTGGACTGCTGCCGGGCGGGGGAGGTACGCAGCGGCTACCGCGCATGATTGGCATTCAGCCCGCCCTGACGCTGATGATCGAAGGTAAGAAAGTGGGCATAAAAGAAGCCCTGTCGCTCGGTATGGTCGATGCCGTTGCCGACACCCCGGAAGCGATGATGGAACAGGCCCGCGCATGGATTCTGGCCAATCCGCAACCGCTGCGTCCGTGGGATGAAGTGGACCGGAAGACGGGCAAAATCGTCGGTAAAGAGAATTTTAGGGTGCCGGGCGGCAACGTGCAGAGTCCGACGGGGGCGCAGGTGTTTGCGGCCGGTACGGCCATGCTGATGGACAAAACCAAAGGCAATTACCCCGCTCCGCTCGCCATTATGTCGTGCGTTTATGAAGGCTTGCAGGTGAACATCGACCAGGGCGTGGGGATCGAAGCGCGGTATTTTGTGCAGGTCGCCACCAGTAACGTAGCCAAAAGTCTGATTCAGACCATGTTTCTGGGCATGAACCAGGCCAACAAAGGCGCATCCCGCCCCAAAGACCAGCCCAAAACCGACGTGCAGAAACTCGGCATTCTGGGCGCGGGTATGATGGGTGCGGGCATTGCCTATGTATCGGCACAGGCGGGTATGGAGGTGGTGCTGAAAGACGTATCCGTCGAAGCCGCCGAGCGGGGTAAAGACTATTCGCGCAATCTGCTCAAGAAGGGCGTGGAGCGGGGTAAGGTAAACCCCGACGCCATTGACGGAATTCTGGCCCGTATCAACCCCACCGCCGACTACGCCGACATGCAGGGCTGCGACCTCATCATCGAAGCCGTTTTCGAGAAGCCCGACCTCAAAGCCACCGTCACGAAAGAAGCCGAACCGAAGCTGGCCGATACGGGTGTTTTTGCATCAAACACGTCCACGCTGCCTATTTCGGGGCTGGCCGAAGCGTCACAGAAGCCGGAAAACTTCATTGGAATTCACTTCTTTTCGCCTGTCGATAAGATGATGCTCGTGGAAATTATCATGGGCAAGCAAACTTCCGATTACGCGCTGGCCGTAGCGATGGATTACGTGCGGAAGATTCGTAAAACGCCGATTGTAGTCAATGACAGCCGGGGCTTTTACACCTCGCGCTGCTTTGGCACCTACACCGCCGAAGGCATGGAACTGCTCATTGACGGGGTCAATCCGATCCTCATCGAAAACGCCGGAAAGATGGCTGGAATGCCGGTTGGCCCGCTGGCTGTACATGACGAAGTGGCCCTCGACCTAAGCCTGAAAGTGATGACCGCATCCATCGAAGCCGGTACGCTCCCGGCTGATGAACCGACGTATGAACTCGTGCAGAAAATGAACGAACTGGGACGTATCGGTAAAAAAGCCAAAGCTGGTTTCTACGAGTATCCTGAAGATGGCGGGCAAAAAACGCTCTGGTCCGGTCTATCCGATTTGTTTCCCGTTTCGGATAATCAGCCATCGCTCAACGAGGTGAAAACGCGGCTGCTGTACCGGCAGGCCATCGAAGCCGTACGCTGTTTTGAAGAAAACGTAGTCCGTACCAAACTCGACGGCGACCTCGGTTCCATTCTGGCGTGGGGTTTCCCGGCCTACACCGGCGGTGCCCTCTCGTTCGTAGATTTCGTGGGTGTGGATACCTTCGTCCAAACCCTCGACCGGCTCACCGAACAATACGGCGACCGTTTCCGCCCAACGGAAAAGCTGCGCGAACAGGCTGGGGCTGTGGTGGTGGCGTAAACGTAAATGGTGCTGTATGGTATTTTTTGTCATGCTGACGAAGGAAGCATCTCTACGTAGCAAAAATTCGCGCTGCATTGAGATACTTCCTTCGTCAGCATGACAA
>JBBRUB010000602.1:0-3343 GCA_038248175.1 Cytophagales bacterium
AGCGCGGCCTCGGCATGGTCGGGAATGGTGTAGAAGCTTTCGGGCGTGAGGTTAGAGGGGTCTTTCTCGACGAGAAAGTCCGAGCAGCCCATTGGCCCGGTCAGCACGATGCCGCACAGCAGCGCCCGCGATATGTTTTTTACGAAAGATTGTCGCATGATTGTTATCAATGTGTTAAGGACGTTGTGGTTACAAACCAATTTGCAGACCCACCATATAAGTAGTCGGTTTGGGATAGTTGTGCCAGATCATGCCCTGCGAGAACGCGCTGTTATTATTTCCCTGGTTAGTTGGCGTTACTTCGGGATCACCCACGATGGGATCTTCTACGAGCAGGAAGAAGTTCTGCGCCGAGGCATACACCCGCAGCCGGTTTAGCTTTAGCCGGTTGGTTAGTTCTGAAGGTAACGTGTAGCCGATGAGTACATTACGACCGCGTAGGAACGAGCCATTTTTAATCCACCGTGGATCAACGTTGGTTACGTGGCCAGCGCGGCTCTCACGGATTTCAGCAACGGGCGTGTTCTGGTTGGTAGGCGTCCAGGCGTTCAGTATGGAGGTGTAGCTATTGGCCAGTACCTGCCGGTCTTCGCTGGGGTGCAGGTTCATCAGCATCACGTCATTACCGTACATAAACTGGAGTTCGAGCGTAGCATCGAAGTTGCCAACCTTAAAGTTGTTGTTCAGCGCACCCCAGCCCTGAGGACTGCCGTTGCCGATAATGCTGCGGTCGGCGTCGGTGATGGCGCGGTCTCCGTTCACGTCGAGGTATTTGACATCGCCGGGAAGCATTCTCAGGCCGTTGCGGTAGCTGGTAAAGCGGGCCGCTTCTTCACGCTCGGCTTCGCTCCAGGTACCCAGACGGGTCAGCCCCCAGAATGAACCCACTGGCTGGCCTATCCGAATGATGTTGGTAGGGTTGGTAAAGTTGGGACCACCCACGTTAAAAATGTCTGACGGCGTAGCCAGCGACAGCACTTTGTTGCGGTTCAGCGACAGGTTGAAGTTCGTGCTCCAGGTGAAGGTGGGCCGGCTGATGTTGATGGTGTTCAGGCCAAACTCAAAGCCTCTATTTTCCATTGACCCTACGTTACGCCGGATGGTGCCATACCCGCTCGTTCTGGGTACGGGAGCGTCGAGGAGCATGTCGGTGGTCAGGCGGTAGTAATAATCGGCTTCGAGCGTTACGCGGCCTTTAAACAGACCAAGCTCTAAACCAACGTCCGTCTGCGCTGTTTTCTCCCAGCGCAGGTTGGGGTTGGCCAGTCGGTTAACGCCCGTGCCGGTTGTGCGGTTGTCGTTATAAATGGTGGCGTAGTTAGAACTCAGCAACGACAGCGACGAGTAGGACGGAATCTCGGAGTTGCCCGTTAGTCCGTAGCTGCTACGGACTTTCAGGTTCGAGATAATGTTGTTGTTCTTCAGGAACGGCTCTTCCGATACGCGCCAGGCTACTGCCGCCGAGGGGAAGATGGCAAATTTATTGTTCTCACCAAACTTACTCGACCCATCTCCGCGGGCCGTTGCCGTGAACAGGTAGCGATTGCGGAAACCGTAGTTCACACGGCCAAAGTACGAGTTGAACGCGAACCGGAAGGCATTGGAACCAATGGTCGGGTTGGTAGCACCGGCACCGAGGTTGTTGAAACCAAAATAGTCGGTAGCAAAATTACTTACGCCCCCGCCAATGGAGAATACGTTGGTTTCCTGCCACGAAATACCCAACAGCCCGTCAACCGAGTGGTCGGCTCCAAACTGCTTGGTATAGCTCAGCAGGTTTTCCAGTGACCAGAACGTTTCTTTCCGGTTGTTGACCGACGCGTTGCCGTTTCCGCCGATGTTCAGCGTGCGGGTCTGCGAGTTGTTTACCTCCTGCGTCTGGACGTTTACGCCCAGAATACTCTTGAACTGCAGGCCGGGGGCCAGGCTCAGCGTGGCAGCCAGACTGCCCAGCGTGTTCTGCGTGTTCTGGATGTACTGACGACCCATCAGCCGGTGCACCGAACTGAACGAACCCTCGGCCAGCGGGTAGTCGCGGTTGTTGGCAAAATTACCGTTGGTGTAGCGTACGGGCAGGAACGGGAAGTCTTCCACGATTTGCCGAGCCACCGCGTCGTTGATGTCAACCAGCCGGTCAGACTGATTGTTATAACTCAGCGTACCGCTCAGTTTCAGCCACGATTTCACCTGGTCGTCAATCGTGAACCGGCCCGAATACCGCTTCATGTACGATGTCTTGATCAAACCCTGATCGTCCCGGAAACCCATCGAGAGTGAATACTGGGTACGTTCATTGCCACCGCTGAAGCCTAACTGATGGTTCTGCGAGAGTTTGTTCTGTGCCGACTCCCGGAACCAGTCCGTATCGAAGTTGGGCAGGAACTTGCCGCCTTCCTCCCGAAATACGCCCGGAAACTGCGTATTGTAAGCTCGCCGACGGACAATGGGGTTATTGGCGACATATCTGCCCGATGCCCAGCCGGCGGGGTCGTATTTCTGGATGTTGGCGTAGGCCAGGTCTTCCATGTCCAAGTATTGTTGGGCGTTCAGTACCTGAGGCTTGTTAGGGCCGATGGTATTGACGCTGAACTGCGAATCGTAGGTGATCCGGCTTTCGCCCGCCTTACCCTTGCGGGTTGTGACCAGAATAACGCCGTTGGCACCCCGCGCCCCGTAGATAGCCGTTGAAGAGGCATCTTTCAGCACCTCCACCGACACAATATCGTTGGGGTTGATAAAGTCAATGGCGTTGCTGAACTGATCGCCCGTGGACTGGGGCAGAAACACGCCGTCAACCACGTACAGCGGATTGTTAGACGAGTTGATGGAACTGAATCCGCGAATCCTGATCGTAGTCCGACCGCCGGGACGACCGGAGTTGGTATTGACCTGTACGCCCGGCATCCTACCTGACAACTGCTCGTTGAGTGAGGCCGCGGGTCGCTGCTGAAGTTCAGCTTCTTTTACGCCCCCCACCGCTCCGGTCAGGTCGGATTTACGAACGGTACCGTAACCGATGACGACCACCTCGTTCAGCACTTTGTCGTCGGCCAAAAGCGTAACGCTTACTGACGTGCGGCCACCGATGGCAACCTGCTGAGCAATATAGCCTACAAACGAGAACACCAGCGTAGCACCGGTTTCCGGCACATCAAACCGATAGTTACCGTTGGCATCCGAAACGGTGCCGCGTGTGGTGCCTTTCAGCACGATACTCACGCCGGGCAAGGCTTCGTTTTTTTCGTCCGTTACGCGGCCCGAAATGGTTCGGTCGGCGGTTTCGGGGTTGGTCAGAGCAGTAGCGCCCCGGCCTGGAGCCGCCTTGGCGTGGGCGAGGGTGACT
>JBBRUB010000603.1:0-3343 GCA_038248175.1 Cytophagales bacterium
TGCTCCGGCTGGTGAGGGAAGAAAAAACGGCGCTAAAAAACAAGGAGTTTGTTATTCCGACCGGGGAAAAATTTCAACCGAATGGCAATGACTTGTTGGTAATCGACAGAGATTCCGCTCCGGTCGGAATGACAGCTAAAAGCGATAAATCCAAACAAAACGCCTGGCAGAACACCAACGTCTTTGAGCAGAAACAAACGGGCTGGTATGCGGTGCAGCTACGGGTACTGCTGGGCGATATGAGTTCTGATACGGCGCGGGCATTGGCCAGCATCGTGAAACAGTATGCCGCCGACGACATCCGGGTGACGGTCAATCAGGGTTATCTGCTGCGGTTTGTCGCGCCCGAAAACCTGCCCGCCCTGTTTACCGCCCTCGATGCCCTAGGCCTGGCCGAACCCGGCTTCGACACCACCGCCGACATCACCACCTGCCCCGGCACCGATACCTGCAACCTCGGCATTGCCAGCAGCTACGGCATTACGCGTGCGCTGGAGCGATTGATGGCCGACGAGTTTCCCGATCTGGTGTTTAACGATGACATAAAAATCAAGATTTCGGGCTGCATGAACGGCTGCGGGCAGCATTCGGTGGCCAACATCGGCTATCATGGCGCGTCGCTCAAGAACGGCGCGTATGTTCTTCCCGCCATGCAGGTGCTGCTTGGTGGCGGCTTCAACGGCAAGGGTGAAGGCATCATTGCCGACAAAGTCATCAAGATTCCCAGTAAACGCGGTCCCGATTCGCTGCGGGTGCTGCTCCGCGATTTTGAAACCAACGCCTTCGACGGTGAGTATTTCAGCGACTATTACGCCCGGCAGGGAAAGAACTATTTTTATCAACTGCTCAAACCCCTCGCCGACCTGAAAACCCTGCAAAACAGCGATTACATCGACTGGGATCATACCGACCAGTACGTGACGGAGGTGGGCGTGGGCGAATGCGCCAGCGTCCTGATTGACCTCGTGGCCACCACCCTATCCGAGGCCACCGATAAACTCGACTGGGCGCGCGAAGCGCTGGCCGAGAGCCGCTGGGCCGACGCGCTCTACCACACCTATAGCGTGTTTATCACCGGAGCCAAAGCCGCCCTGAAGAGCCGCGACATCCCGACAAACACCCAGCACGGCATCGTCAGCGATTTCGACAAAACGTTTGTCAATGAACCGGGATTCCATCAGGCCGAAGGCGACTTCAAAACAGGGGTATTCAGCATCAACAAGCGCGAATCCTCCGAGACCTTCGCCCGTCAGTACCTCGCCCAGGCCGACACCTTTTTGCAGGCCATCCAAACCGGGCGCAACGCCCAGATCGAACGCGAAGGCGCACCTATTTTGCAGGAACTGGTACAGGCGCAGGATTCTTAATTTAATTGTGAATGCGTGAATGAGTGAATAGTTGCTGACGCTGGAGGTATTCACTCATTCGCTCATTCACAATTCACTCATTGATACCATGAAACTTACCCTCGTAGGAGCCGGACCCGGCGATCCTGAACTGATTACGCTCAAGGGCATCCGCGCCCTCGAACAGGCCGACGTGATCATGTACGACGCGCTGGTGCATCCTGATCTACTGGATTATTGCCGCCCCGACGCGCTGAAAGTCTATGTGGGCAAACGGCGGGGCGCGTACTCATGTATGCAGGAAGATATCAACCCGCTTATTGTACACTACGCCCGGCAGTACGGCCACGTGGTACGCCTAAAAGGGGGCGACTCTTTCGTGTTTGGGCGCGGCTACGAGGAAATCGAATTTGCCCGGCAGCACGGCATCGACACGGCGGTAGTACCGGGGCTATCGAGCAGTTACGCCGTACCGGCAGCGGCTGGTGTACCGCTCACCACGCGGGGTTTGTCGGAAAGCTTCTGGGTCGTGACGGGAACGACTAAAGCGGGTAAACTCTCTGCCGATCTGCGGCTGGCGGCTCAGTCGTCGGCAACGGTGGTGGTGCTGATGGGAATGCACAAACTGCCGGAGATTGCCGCCCTCTTTGCGGAACACGGCAAGGCCACCACGCCCGTGGCCATCGTCCAGAACGGCACCCTGCCCGGGCAGCGCAGCGTATTTGGCCGTATCGACAGCATCGTGGGTTGCGCAGCCGAATCGGGCATCGACAACCCCGCCATTATCGTCATCGGCGAAGTTGCAGGACTACCATTGCGTTCAGGTGAACTGGTGCGGGAAGTGGCCGGGTTGAGGGTTGGCCTGGACGTATGAATTGGCTATATTTGGCTTTAAACGCCATTGGATCAATTGTCCACCACCGATAGCCTAACTAAAGTATGACCACCAAAGAAGCTATTGTCAACAAATTAAGAACGCACAAACCAGAGTTGGTACGGTTTGGCGTTCAGGCCGTTGGTCTGTTTGGTTCCTACATGCGTAATGAACAGTCTGACAAAAGCGACATTGACCTGTTGATAGACTTTCAGCCAGAGGAGGAAAATTTCGACAATTACATGGCCGTATACGATCTGGTCGAAACGATGTTTCAGGGTGAACAAGTCCAGATTGTAACAAAGAATGGATTAAGTAAGTATATCGGCCCCGCTATCCTCCGGGAAGTTCTATATGCATAAAGAACCAGTCGAATTTCTAAGACACATTGCTGATGAATGTGCTTATCTTCTCTCAGTGAGTGAAGGCCTGTCTAAAGACGACTTCCTGAACGATGAAACGTTAAAAAGAGCGGTTGTCAGAAGTTTAGAGATTATTGGTGAAGCCACGAAAAAAATTCCCGTTGAGTTCAAGGCAGGATGGGATTCGATTCAACGGAAAAGCATGGCGGGCATGCGCGACCGCTTAATTCATGACTACATGGGTGTCAACTATTCTATTGTCTGAGATATCATGAAAAACAAAATTCCCGAATTGACCGCGCAGGTAAATGAAGTCATTGGTGTGGCAGTAAGAAATTACTGCCACACCAAAAGATCGAGGTACTCCACCGGACCAACGCCAATGAATAACTCCTCCACGACTACCATACCGACGACGAACCCGTCAGCATCGTAACCCGCACCTTCCGATTGGATGAGTTGTATAGGAAAGTTGTAATAGCTGGGGTGGAGAAAATTCGAAATCACTACTCAGAAGTTTGTAATTTCGAATGCGTTGTACTACGTTTGAGGTCTCCTCAGCGATGCAACCAGATGAGGTTTTTGAAGTAGTGATGATAATTGCTCTCACACTACAAGCAGGCACGGGAGTTATTGAAAACAGTTTCCGCAGGATGTTAAGTTAGGGAATATTTTAACCATAAGAATCATGACGTTGAGACAACAAATTGTCCAAGACTACATTGACAAAACGACTGTTAAATTAGGACTATCGGCTGACA
>JBBRUB010000604.1:0-3342 GCA_038248175.1 Cytophagales bacterium
GACCGATTCAGGAAAATAGGCAGGGGCAACGCCGAAAACAGGTACGTCTCATACATCGTAGACAGCCCTGCACTGGCCAGCTCGCGCCGGATGGTCGGCAGGGTGTAGCGTCGGTAATGTCCCGCGTCGTTGTCTTCCTTTGACCAGAGCCAGGTATAGGCCGGAACGGTCAGAAAAAGAAACCCGCCCGGCTTCAGTGTCTGCGCAACGGTGTTCAGAAAAGCCGCTGCATCCTCGATGTGTTCAATCACGTCGAACAGCCCGGCAGCTTCTACCGATTCGGGCTGGATACCGCTGGTTTCGAGGGTTGCGCACACTACCGACTGCACGCCCCGCCCAACGGCGTTTCTGGCTCCCTGCTCGCCGGGTTCCACAAGAACAGTAGCGATTCCGCTATCCTGTAACCCTCTGGATACGTACCCATTTCCACCCCCAATGTCCAGAAAAGTAGATTCAGGGCAGTATTTCTTCACCAAGTCAGTGATGCAACCGTTGCGGTGACGGAACCAGAAGCTATTATCTTCGAGCTGGAAACACTCCTCGTTTCCGGTGGCTGGATACGAAATGGGTGGCTGATCGGGCGCGAACCAGATTCCTTCGCTGAATACTAAATGTTCGCCAATAATCGACGATTCGGTGGGGAAGGCAGGTTTCATACAGGTAGTTCGGATGAGGATAAAACCGGAGGGGACGTTCGGCGCGACCGAAATCTAAAAAAGGCCAGTAAGCCCAGATAGATGGCAATGGCAAGTCCTGACACCCAGATACCCTCGTTCAGATACGGCGGGTCGTAATACAAATGGACCTCATGCTGCCCCGCTGGGAGGGGTAATCCCGTCAGCCCAAACATGACCTGCCGAAGCGGGGCAGGTTTGCCATCCACAACGGCTTTCCAGCCCGCATCGAAGGGAATGGAAAAGAACAGGACAATCGGTTTCCGGGGCGCAACCGTCCCGGTAAACTGATTGCTGGACGAACTCGTCAGCCGGAGCGTATCGGCCCGGCGGGCCTGCGCCAGTTCGGCTATCTTTTCAAAGGTTAATGCGGGTAGTGAATCGCTGATAACGGGCATTCCGTCATACGTTGTTAGAGCCGAGTCTGGTACAACCACACCGTTCAGGGCCATGACGTCTTTCTGATTCGGCGATAAACGCCGAAACAGGCTTTCGGGCAGGAGACGGTCGTAAGCATAGCCCATGGGCAGGGCAAATGGATTGCGCCAGACAGTTACATCGCCCTGTCGGGTCAGCGAATCAAATCCGAAACCCCGGTACGGAATGGCTCCTTTTGAGAGCGTGTACTTCACCGACGCCAGCGACATTAGCAGCGGGCGATTGCGCAGGCCCGGTGCCCAGCGCGTTTCAAATTCCTCGTTGGGTTTGATTATGCCAAATCCCTTCAAAAATCCGATGTAATTCTTTTGGTTAAATGAATAGTACGAAGCCGTTCCCCGGTAGTTCTGCACCATAGCATCGTTCAGACTGCTGTGCATGGCGGGGCCGGACGCGTAATCTTTCTCAACCCGGTAGAACCCATCATTCCGCGCCCTAATATAATCGAGGGCTTCGCGGCTGTAGTCGTTGTAGCCGATGCGTTCATTAGCCTGTTGCCGGCTCAGGACGTCGCGTTTGTTGAGCGTGATGTTGGCAAATTGTCCCAGTTCAACGCACACCAGCACCAGCATCGCTATTTTTATCCAGGCCGCGTTGGTACGGGCCAGCAGCACCAGCAGGGCGGTGTAGCCGAGCAGATACAGACTGACCATACCGCGCAGGCCCACATTCACAAATGGTTTGAGAGTCGGCGTCAGGTTGGTAAACAGCAGGGTCAACAGCACCAGCAACGTGCCGCCCAGTAGCCAGACGTTAAGTTTACGGCCCTGCTCCAGTATTGTCAGCACGCGCAGACTCCCCAATAACAGCCCCAGGCCAATGAGCAGACCCAATACCCGGTAATAGTCGCCGGTGAACGCCCAGTGCGCGTAGCGCAGGTACGGGAACATCATCAGGGCCAGGGCTACACTACTTAGGGCGGCACCCATGAGTCGTTCTTTCCGGTTGCTCAATACAAACAGTTGCGGAAACAGCAGGAGCGAAAGCAGCCCCACGTAAAAAGCCGGTGCTTCCATGTAGTTGCTCCAGCCCCGGTAGTTGTTGCCCGTACCAAGCAGGTCGTTGCCAAACCAGCGCAACAGTGTTGTATAGCCCAGCACCCCGTCGGCGGTGCCAAACAGCGACTGAGCAGCCAGCTTGGCAGTGTAAGATACGTCGCCGGAACCGCGCGGGCTGTTCAGCAGAATATATATCGTTCCAGTCCAGACAACAGCTCCCATACCCAAACCCAGCACACTCAGCGCGGCAATACGCCCGGTGGTCAGCATACTCTGTCGAACTGTAAAGTGTCCTGCATAAAATCGAGCCAGCAGGTATAGTGCCGCAAACTGCCCGATGTTGAGCAAACTAAATGGCGATTCAGTCGTGATAAACGCTACTACTACCGGCAGCAGCCACCACGAGTCTTTGCGTAATAGCCGCTCAATACCAATTAGTAACAGAATAAGGTAGAGCTGCACGTTGCCCGTTGCGGGGTACCAGCCACTGGTCAGCACCATGTATCCGGCCAGCGCATAGCATAAACTGCCCACCAGCCGGGTTAGCGGTCCGGCCTCTATTTCGCGCAGGTACCAGTACATCAGCAACCCGGCGGCCACCATTCTGAACCATTCCAGGTACCCGAGTGCGGTTAGCAGACTGGTGGGGCTGACCAGATACAGCAATGCCATGATAGGACTGCTGACCACGTCCGGAAAGATATATTGCCCCATGCCGCGCTGGAAAGACCACATCGGTAAGCCCTCCTGCCGAATGTATTCAGAGAAGTGTTTATAATAGGGGTAATAGGCGTTCGGAATGTCACTGCCAATGTCCAGAAACAGGAAGACATCGCGGAGCAGCAGGTAATTGCGCAGCACGTAGAATGTAAGCAGCAGTAGGCAGCCTGCCGCAATGGGCAGCGTATATTTTCCCGGAAAAGTAGCCGTTTCCGGGACTGATTTGGGCATGATTGACTCAGGCCGAACGGAAGCAGCCGGATATACCGGTTCAGCTATGGGTGTAGGCTGCTCCGTTGGAAGTGACTGCCGTACTACCGGCGGTTTGGCGGGGCTGGATTTCTTTTTGCTCATAAAAAGCCTTTATTTTTTCGACGATGTACGCCTGCTCGTCAGGCTGTAATTCAAAAAAGAATGGGAGCCGCACCAGCCGGTCGGTAAACAGATCGCTGTTTGGCAAGGCGCGGCCATCGTGTTTTTCCTGATAAAAAAGACTCTGGTGCAACGATAGA
>JBBRUB010000605.1:0-3333 GCA_038248175.1 Cytophagales bacterium
CATTCGTTCATTGCGGCCATCGGGGGCGGTTCGGTGCTGGATTTGGTGGGCTACGCAGCCGCTATTTCTCACCGGGGTATCCGGCATATCCGCATTGCAACCACGGTGCTGTCGCAGAACGATTCGGGCGTGGGCGTCAAAAATGGCGTGAACTATCGGGGTAAGAAAAACTTCCTCGGTACCTTCGCGCCCCCCGTCGCCGTTTTTAACGACAGTACTTTCCTGACTACACTGGACGACCGTGACTGGCGGGCGGGCATTGCTGAAGCCGTAAAAGTCGCGCTTATTAAAGACCGCCCGTTTTTCGAGTGGATAGAAGCCAACGCTGATGCTCTGGCCGCGCGCGACATGCCCGTGATGCAGTACCTGATTCATCGGTGCGCCGAGATGCACCTTCAACACATTGCCGGGCGGTCCGCCGATGCGGGCGATCCGTTTGAACAGGGTTCGTCGCGCCCGCTGGATTTTGGCCACTGGAGTGCGCACAAACTCGAACAGCTGACCGATTTTACCATCCGTCATGGGGAGGCCGTTGCCATTGGCATTGCGATGGATACACTCTACTCCAATCAACTGGGCTGGCTCTCCAAGGACGATACTAACCGTGTTTTGAGTACCCTCCGCACCCTCGGTTTCGCGCTCTACGAACCGATGCTTTCCGATAATGACAGCGCGGGCGTATTAAAAGGACTCTCCGAATTTCGCGAACACCTCGGCGGTCAACTCACGATCATGCTCCTGGATGCGCTGGGTCACGGCGTGGAAGTCCACGAAATGGACGAGGACGTAATCCGGCGGGTAATCGAAATGCTGAGGAACGAGGATTTGAGTAGGTTGGTCACTCTTGACCAACCTACTCAAATCCTAAAATCCCTATGAAAACTTCCCTCGGACACCTCGGCTACTGCACCAATATTCACCCTGGTGAATCCTGGACTGACCATTTCGCTGAGCTAAAAAAAGCCATCCCGGAATTGAAAAACCGGCTTTCGCCCGATGCGCCGTTCGGTATTGGGCTGCGGCTGTCCAACCTGGCGAGCGAGGAACTGGAGCAGACCGCTACCCTCGTGGCATTTCAGAACTGGCTGGCCGAAAACGACTGCTACGTATTCACGATGAACGGCTTTCCGTTCGGTGGTTTTCACGATACGGTTGTCAAAGCCGACGTACATACGCCCGACTGGACCACCGAAGCGCGGGTGGAATACACCAAACGGCTGTTCCGTATTTTGTCGGTGCTGCTTCCGGTCGATGAACTGGGCAACGGTATTCCGGGGGGCGTTTCAACCTCGCCGTTGTCGTATCGTTATTGGTTCGAATGGGAGCAGCCCGTAGCGCGGGATTACGTCTTTGCGCAGGCCACGCAGAACGTATTGGAAGTAGTGGCCGAACTCATCAACCTCCGGCGGCAAACCGACCGGCTCATGCACCTCGACCTCGAACCCGAACCCGACGGCGTCATTGAAACCGCCGACGAGTTCATTGCCTGGTTCGTGGACTATCTGCTGCCGATGGGTATCGAACAACTCAGTGAACAGTTTTCACTGACCGACGAAGAAGCAGAAGCCGCCATCTGCGATCACGTGCGGCTGTGCTACGACGTTTGCCACTTTGCCGTGGGTTACGAGCGACCCGCCGAGGTGCTGGACAAACTCAAAAATTACGGGCTGCGCGTCGGTAAAGTCCAGATTAGCGCGGCTTTAAAAGCTGAATTTCCGCCGGGGTCGTGCTCGACAGATCAATTGGGCCGCGAAGCCGTCAAAAAAGCCTTCGAGCCGTTTAACGAACCCACCTATCTGCACCAGGTAGTGGCAAGAACGAACGATAATGACTTGCTGCGGTTCCGCGATTTGCCCGACGCGCTGGCCGCTTTTGACGATACCCATGCCGAGTGGCGGGCGCATTTTCACGTACCGTTGTTCGTACAGGATTATGGTCTGCTCCAATCTACGCAGGACGACATTCGGGAGGTGCTGCGCTTACAGGCCGAACGGGCATTTACCAGTCAGATGGAAGTAGAAACCTATACCTGGGATGTCCTTCCCGACGCCCTGAAAATTCCGTTGGTAGATTCAATTGAGCGGGAGATAAAGTGGGTGATAAACCAATTGTGAATGAGCGAATGAGTGAATGAGTGAATAACCTCCGGTGTAAGTCTTCTCGCGCCAGCTATTCACTCATTCACTCATTCGCTCATTCACTCATTATATGAGAAAGACTGTAGTTCTTGACGTAGTGGGCCTGTCGTATTCGCTGATTGGCGAGCATACACCCTTTCTGAAACAGTGGTTTGCCAGTAAGCAACAGGCCACGATTATTCCCATGCTGCCCGCCGTGACCACCTCCGTGCAATCGACGTTTGTGACGGGGAAGTGGCCTGCCGAAACGGGTATCGTCGGTAACGGCTGGTACGACCGGACCGACGCCGAGGTGAAGTTCTGGAAACAGTCCAATAAACTCGTGCAGGGTGAGAAAATCTGGGATGCTGCGAAGAAAATCGACCCGAATTTCATGGTGTCCAAGATGTTCTGGTGGTACAACATGTACTCAACCGCTGACTATTCGGCCACGCCCCGCCCGCAGTACCCGTCCGATGGCCTGAAGCTACCCGACTGCTACACCCAACCCGGCAATTTGCGCGATAGACTTCAGGCACAGCTTGGCCCGTTTCCGCTGTTTCAGTTCTGGGGACCGGCTACGACTATCAAAAGCACCCGCTGGATTGCCGATGCGACGATGCTCGTGGATGAATGGCACAACCCAACGCTGACCCTCGTGTATTTACCGCATTTGGATTACTGCCTGCAGAAGTTTGGGCAGGACATCCCGAAATTGGCCAATGACCTGCGCGAAATTGACGATGTGTGCCGCGATTTGATTCAGTTCTATGAAAAGCAGGGGGCCGAGGTAATTGTCTTGTCGGAATACGGCATTACCAGCGTCAGCAAGCCGATTCACATCAACCGCATCTTCCGCGAAGCCGGGTTTATCCGCTACCGCGAAGAGCGTGGGCTGGAGTTGTTCGATGCCGGTGCGTCGCCCGCTTTTGCCACCGCCGACCATCAGGTGGCCAATGTCTATGTGAATGATCCTTCGGTCTATGATAAAGTCCGGTCAATACTTGTAACTACGCCGGGTATCGAACTCGTTCTGGATAAGGAACAGCAGAAAGCATATCACATCGACCACGAACGGTCGGGGGATTTTGTAGTGATGGCCGACGCCGAAAGCTGGTTTACGTATTATTACTGGCTCGACGACGCCCGCGCCCCGGACTTTGCCCGGCTCGTGGCCATCCACCAGAAACCCGGCTACGACCCGGTGGAGTTGTTC
>JBBRUB010000606.1:0-3328 GCA_038248175.1 Cytophagales bacterium
CAAAGACCTGACGGCATCTATTGGCTTCACGAAGCAGAACTTCCGCATTCCGTTCCGCATTGGGGGCGTCTATAAAAAGCTGAAAAACGATTTGACTTTCTCGATGAACCTGACCCTGCGCGACACCCGCACCATTCAGCGAAAACTTGATGATGTACAGGTAGTTACGGCGGGTAACGTCAATTTCCAGTTCCGCCCGCAGCTGAGCTACATCGTAAACCGGCGGCTAAACCTGAACGTCTATTTCGACCGCACCTTCAACGACCCGCTGGTGTCCAACAATTTCCGCCGGGCCACTACGTCGGGGGGGGTACAGCTCAAGTTCAACCTGGCGGAGTAGAGGTAGGCTGGCCGAACCTGCCGAACTTTCAGGAAAACAACTTTTTCTGCAGAAACTTCTCCCGTCTGCTATCCAGAATGTTCAGGATGACAACCTGATTAATGACTACCGTGTGGTAAACCATATTATGTGGCCTCAACGGCAGCTTGCGAACGGCGGTAAGTCTGTCGAGTCGCCGACCAATGAGCGGCATCTTTTCAAGTATTTTGAGTTTATCGGCGATGGTGTCTGTGAATTTATCAGCTACGGCAAAGCCAAACACATCCAGCAGATATTCGGTAATGTGTCGGTAGTTTCCCTTTTCATCGTCAGACCAGACTATTTCGTAATCCATTGCTTTGCTTCACGGATTATTTCATCGTGGGACGTAGTATTACCTGCCTTTGCGGTGCCTGAAGATTGTTCAAGTTGCGCGAGCAGCTCGGGCGTTTCAACAAACAGGTTTGTCCGCTGGCTGATAAACTCCGTCACGGTAAGCAGTAAATCCTGCACATCTTCCGGGTCATTGAGCCGGTCGATGTGCTGGTGAAGGATTGACTTTAATTCAGCGGTTGCCATAGCATAACGGATTTTATCAAATATACCTGAAATCAATTAGACCAATCCTTTACTCAGGAATTTCGGCTGTCAGGTATAACGAACCTGCCGGGCTGGTTCAATTGTTTATCGGTCTGATACCCTGTACGTTTGTACAGTAAATGGCTACAAGTATGGAAACCAAAAAGAAGTACGTCCCCATGCGTCAGGAGGATATGACGCCCGAACAGGTCGAAAAATGGACGGCTTTTTATAAGGCAGCCATGCAACGCAAACGCGAAACACAGGCCGAAATCCGGGAGTATGTCAGGACGCCCGAATTTCAGGAGACGGTACGTCAACTGAGAGAAGAAAATGTAAAGCGTGGAACGCCATATGTATAGCCACAAGTTTGTTGGCGGACAGGACAGCGCATCTACATTTGAAACCATCGATGGCATTGGCTACGCCGTCCGTTTTAAGCCAAACACGGATTATATCCCGCTGGAAGAACCCTGGCGGGATAATTTTTATCGAGTCGTTTGACAGGTTTGGTGCTGGCGAAAAGTGAAATGTGTTAGTCGAAGAAAAACTGCTATACCTAAGATTTGTAGGTATAGCAGTTTCTTTTGTATGTTTGGGACATGAATAACCCGCCCAATGCCCAATTGCTCAAGGGAAGCCTGTCTGTTATGATTCTGCGGCTACTGGAAGACCGCGAACAGATGTACGGCTACGAGATTACGCAGAAAGTAAAACAACTAACGGCGGGCGAAATGGCCATTACCGAGGGTGCCTTGTACCCTGCCCTTCACAAACTCGAAGCCGACGGACTGCTCACTACCGAGACGCAGGTAGTGGATGGCCGCGCCCGAAAATACTACTCGCTCACCAAAGCGGGCCACACCGAAGCCGCCACCCGACTGGCCGACCTGTCTGCCTTTCTGCAAAACCTGAACGCCGTCCTGAACCTCAAACCAAGCCTGTAAGCCATGAACCTCACTCCCGACCAACTTATCACCATTGACCGGCACCTGCGCAAGGAAAACTGGCTGCTCAATGAAGAACTTATTGCCGAACTCACTGACCATTATGTTACCGGCATCAGCGACCGTATGGCGCAGGGGCAGGCATTTGGCGAAGCCCTGATTGAGGTCTATAAAGGCTTCGGCTGGCGAAAAGGATTGCTGAAAATGGAAGAAGATTTTCAGAACAGCCAGGCCAGGGGTAATGTCCGGGCCATTAAAACGCTGTTTTTAAACTATTTTCAGCTACCGTGTATCGGCGTAACGCTCCTTATTTTTACTGTTTTTTATACCCTTGTTCTTCTTTACAAGGTCAGCTCTGGTCACTTTTCGCCCGATTGGTTAACGTATCCGGCACTGCTCGGAATGTGCGTCGTCTATATACTTGCATTTGTGCATTTGATCCGTAACCATACCCTGACTGAGAAGAAAAAACGGATTAATCAGGGGTTGTTCATGGTTGTTCAGGGACTTAGCTCGTTGTTCAGTATAGGTCTGTTCTCCAGCTTTTTTCTGCCCATTACGCGCCTGATTACTGATTTTCCGCTCCCCTTGTCTGTTGCTCTGACCCTGTTTGTCTTATTTGAATTGGTTATCACAGAATGGCTGTATAGTGACCTATATACAAGAAAGAAGACAAAAACCGCCTGACCGCCATGAACCTCCCCGCCAGCCAGCTATTTGCTATTGACGACCAACTCCGCAAGGTGAATTTGCTTACCAATGAGGAGTTGATTCTGGAACTGACTGACCATTTCAGCGAGGGTATCGAAACCCGCCTGGCTGCGGGCCTGTGTTTTGAAACGGCATTGGTTGAGATGCAGATGGAATTTGGCGGGCGGCAAGGACTCCAAAAAATGGAGCGGCAATACAACTGCGTCACGTTTCGGCACTACGACGAAGCCTGGGAAGGCTATCTGCGCGACAAACTACGCGGTACAAACCGGTGGAAGTTCGCTTTGATGTATGCCGGTTTCTTCGTGACTTTGCTCCTGTTTGATCGCCCTACGCAATTTACATTCTCCGCCCTGCCGAACTTCCTCCCCAGTTTGATTAGCGGGTTCGTAGGCGGTATTCTGCTCGGTATGCCGTTTTGGGGATACATGTGGAGAACGCTACGTTCGGGCATCCACAATCCGCCCATAGAATACCTTTTTCTGACGTCACGTTACGTACCTATGTCGTTTATGCTTCTTGGTATTGGTGTACTACTCGCTTACTCAGCTCCATTCTGGCCACCATATTTGTATGAAGCACTGCTGGCCCTCATTCCTGCTGGGTTTGTTTTGCTGACACAGTCGTACCACCAAATGCAGGAACTGCTATTCGATATTCGGTAGCATAACTACATTACCGATTCGCCGTTGCCGATTTGCCCGGCCAGTTCGCGGAGGGCGGCCGACCAGATCGTGCTGTTCCAGTGTACGTCCACCTACCCCGCCGACAA
>JBBRUB010000607.1:0-3323 GCA_038248175.1 Cytophagales bacterium
CCTGGAGTTGGCGGTATCGCTGACGGGTAAGGGCCACGAGTTCATCTTCGGTCAACATAGTTTTTTTGGGGGGGAGTATCTATTAGCCAAAGTAGTAGAATCTACAGACACAACCAATTAAGAAAACAATATTATATCATGTGACAAAAAGAAATGCACCCCAATAGGGAGTAGACTCCTTTCTGCCGGTATATAAGCAGATGTAGGGGTCAAAATTCCCTTAATTAATATCTCCATCAAGAAGAGGGGATTATAACTTTTCTTATTTCCATCATGATCAAAAATATCGAATCGCTCCATTTGTGGCAAATTATTTTTCCTTATCCAATCTTCTTCTCTTCCACCCTCTCTCTCAATTAAATCCTTCTTCTGATAAAGATAATGGTCTTTTTAAAGATGATTGAGTCCTGTATGTACCAACGTCAAAAAACCATAACGAGTGGTCCTGATCAAAGCCTACAACATTATATTCATCACACAGATTATGGCTTTTTTCTGAATTGGAAAAGATAACTCGTACATCCCCTCCAATCGCAATCAGCTTGGCCAGCGTGCTTTTGCCGGTGCCTTGCGGGCCGATGAATATGGTGTGCTTCTTTACTTCGATGTCGGCTTCCCGGATTGGGCCGACATTTTTTACGGTTAGCGTTGCCATATATACGTGCTGGTTGTCTGCAAATTTAACGGTATCCCCGGCTTTCGGTTCACGCACCCGATAAACGGCTATTTTTGTGACTATCTCACGCCCCACAAACCCCAGCCCATACCGTGAACCTGACCATTGGCATTGACCTCGGAGGCACCCGTATCAAAGGCGTGCTGCTCAACGCCGACACCGGCGACGTTCTGGAGCAGCACACCACCCCTACTAACGACATTGCCGGACAGGTCTGGCAAACCGGCGTGGCCCGGACGGTTGAGACACTTCGCCAGGCCGCTACCCACCCCATTACAGGTATCGGGCTGGCCGCACCAGGTTTACCCAACGCCACCAACACGGCCATTGCCTGTATGCCGGGCCGGTTGCAGGGACTGGAAAACTTCGACTGGTCGGCCATGCTGGGTGCGCCGGTGCGGGTGCTGAACGACGCCCACGCGGCCCTGCTGGCCGAAGCCCACTTTGGGGCCGCCCGCCAGTGCCAGAACGTGGTTATGCTTACCCTCGGCACAGGCGTAGGTGGAGGACTGCTGCTCAACGGCGAACTCTATCAGGGCTTTTTTCAGATGGCGGGGCATCTGGGACATTTTACCGTCGATGCCGATAGTGATCAGTTAGACATTACCAATACCCCCGGCAGTCTGGAAGATGCCATTGGCAATGCCACGGTGGCCCGGCGGTCGTTTGGTCGCTACCAGAGTACGTATGCGCTGCTGGATGGGTATCGGGAGAACGAACCGCTGGCTACGCTGGTCTGGCTCACCTCAATACGGCGGCTGGCGGCTGCAATTGCCTCACTGGCCAACGCTTTCTCACCAGAACGGATACTATTGGGGGGCGGCATTACCCAGGCCGATGACGCACTCTTTTCGCCCCTCCAGACCTTTATGGACCTGTTTGCCTGGAAACCCGCCGGCAAAGAAACACCCATTGTCAAGGCCCGCTTCGCCGACTGGGCCGGGGCCATCGGCGCGGCATCTTCACTCCTAAATCAATCAAAATAAAATGGACATTATTGACGAATACCTCGACCGGTCACGTGGCCTGCTGGACACCATCGGGCAACAGAAAACAGCCATTCAGCAAGCGGCACAGTGGTTTAGCGAGACCATTCTGGCCGGGCGCATGGTACATCTGTTTGGCAGCGGTCACAGTCGGATTATGGTGGAGGAAATGTGGCCGCGCTACGGCTCGTTTCCGGGATTCAACCCCATTGTCGAACTCTCGCTCTCGTTCCACAACCTCGTGGTAGGAGCCAACGGGCAGCGGCAGGCCATGTTTCTGGAAAACGTGCCGGGCCTGGCCGACCGTATTCTGCGAAATTACGACCTCTCCAAACAAGATTCAGCCCTGATTATCTCGTCGAGCGGCTGCAACGTAGTACCCATCGAAATGGCCGAACTGTTGCAACAGCGCGGGGTGCGGGTAGTGGCGTTAGTGACCCGGCAACACGCCGAAGCAAGCACCAGCAAACGCGCCGATGGCAAAAAGCTGACCGACTTTGCCGATTTGATTCTGGATACCGGCGCCCCCATTGGCGATGCCATGCTGACCATTCCAGGCCTGGACACGCCCGTAGCACCCGGCTCGACGGTGGGGGGTGCGGTGCTGGTCAACTGCATTAAAGCCGAAACCGCCCGGCTCCTGACCGAAGCTGGTCACCCACCCAAAGTACTATCGGCAGGGGTGTTGGTTGGGGCCGAGCGGGCCGTTACGTTGTTTGAAGGAGCCTACGACGAACACGCCCACCGGCTGGCCAAGCTTTACGAGCGCGTGGGTATTCCCTCCTACGTGAGCGAAGGCAATTTATAATCCCCATCAGACACCACCGTAGCTGACATTCTATTAACGCCTATCCGGTATCTTTGGCTTCTTATTTCTCCAACGCATGACTACCGACCAGTACGCGGCTCCGCTCAAAAACCTGATTTTCGACCTCGGCGATGTCATTATCCCCATTGACCTCACGGCACCCGTCCGCAACTTTGCGATGCTGGCCAACCTGCCCGAAGACGAAGTACGCGCCCTCTGGCAGCAGCACAACTTCATTAACCACTACGAAACCGGCCTGATTGACGACGAAGCCTTTCGCGACCACGTCAGAAAAGTACTTTACCAGCGCACCGACGCGCCGGAGACCGAAGCGTCGGACCGGTGGGCCGATGAGGTGATTGACACCGCATGGAACACAGTTTTGCTCGATCTGCCCGTCGAACGCATCGAACGGATCAAATCGCTCAGGAACAATCACCGGCTCTTTCTGCTGAGCAACACCAGCCCCATCCACATCCGGCAGGTGAACCAGGTCCTGACTAAACTGGGGCAACCCACGCTGGAGGAACTCTTTGAGCGTGTGTTCTATTCCTACGAGGTACGTATGGCCAAACCCTCGCCCGATATTTACCGGCACGTGCTGACTGAAGCAAACATCGTAGCCAGCGAAACCGCTTTTTTCGATGATAACGAAGCGAACATCCGGGCCGCTGCCGCGTTAGGTATCCGGGCCATACACGTGCAGCCCCCAAAAACGATTCTGGATTACCTGAAAACTCTATAATGAACCCACGCCTGAAGTCTTACCTCCTGCATGGAGGTCTTTTTTTAGCTACACTGATTACCACTACCCTATCGGGGGCCGAATGGATATACGGGCGGTTATTTATTC
>JBBRUB010000608.1:0-3312 GCA_038248175.1 Cytophagales bacterium
ATCTCCGACGGTGCGCGTAACATTACCACTGTCGTCAGTAAACCCGGCGATTTCGATACGCGCACCCGTAGCCGCGAGGTAATCAACCGCATTGTTCAGGAACCCATGCGGCTGCTGACCGCCCTGACGAACCTGAGTCTTACCCAGCGCCGGGTTATCTGGCTGATTTTGCACAGCGTCAAAAACCAACAGTACCTGGAAAACTCGGTCGGCTCCGCTAATTACATCGGTATGGGTTTCGTTTTTTCCGTCGATGATATTGTCGGTGGGGAGGCTAAACCCAATTCGGCATTTATGCATTCGCTGGCGCAATCACTCAGCCAGATCCAATTAAATATTCCAGAAACTAAAATAGATGGCACTACGGTACCGGGTCTGGTTGGCAATATTTTCTCGCTGGCCACCTACGTAACGGGCAAGCGGCAAATTGCCCTTAAGCTGACCCCTGAGCTTATGCCCTGTTTTCTCGAATTAGGGAATAACTACGCAAAATATCAACTCGACTTTGCGATGAGTCTGCGCTCTACGTACGCTCAGCTTCTTTACGGACACACATGCCGCCGGATTTACCGGGGTAACTGGCGGCTTAGTTTCGAGGAGCTACGCATTGCCCTTGGTTGTGATCAGGTCAACACCTATGCAGCTTTCAGTCAGTTCAAACGAGCGATACTTGACCCCGCCGTCCAGCAACTGGCTGAACACTGTAACCTCGCCATCACCTACGAGACGACCCGGGCCGGCAAAGTAGTCGATACGATTGTATTCACCATCAAGCAGTCAACGCCGACCGAAATCAGTCAGTCGGAACAGCAACAGATTCTCAAGCAGGCGCTGGATCAACTCGCTACGACGGGTGTTGACAAGCGACGTGATTGGGCAGCCCATTGTTTCAAGGCTTTCTACCACGCAATTACTGGTGAACAACGTCGGCTTATTTTAACTGATGAGGAGCTTCTGGAGCGTTTTAGCCGGGCTGACTGCTACGTTGGAGCCGGTCTGGTTGAAGGAGACTCAGCAACGAATTATATCCTTAGAAGCGTATTCAATCCCGTGTTGGCCCCGGCCCGGAAAAGTCTGGATAAAATCGAATGAATGTACTGACCCCTATCAGATCAGGCTTTTAATAGCATACGACTTGCTTGGTCTGGACAAGTTTGCGCATTATAACTACATAGTCAAGAGCTTACCCCGGCTGCTCTTCCTATACAGTCTGCGCGCTAATCGCCAATTTTTGCATTACTTATACTGCCCCAAAGAGGGCCGTCCCTTGGAAGAAGAATTTCCTAAAGGGGGTTTTATTAGTAGTTGGACAGAGAATTACTCTAAGCGTTTTCGGCCTGTATCCACTACTCATATTGCTTGAAAATTGGGTACGTTGAAAAGTGGTATGAGTTTACGGTACAACTGGGAAGCAATATTTTGGCATTTCGACGGCTTGATCGAGCTGTACCGTAAAACCCTCGTTTTTGTAAACAGCTGACTATCAGTAAAAAATGACATAAAATTCTCTTAGAGTAATTCTTTGTCCATTTATTAAAAGAACCCATAGACGGATAAATAGGGGAGGGGAAACAGGTATGAATTATCATTTTGTTGCCAACTTTTGCCCGGTAAGCCGGTTAGCTATCGTAAAGGCTGTTATGAAGGCGTAGGCACGGCATTTTTGTGTGAACACGTGTAGCGACCTGACAGCCAGCGTATCCTGCCCACAGGAGCACCATTCCGGGGGCGGGACCCAAAAAATCAGGGATTTATAGATCCACCCTCTCTACTGATTGTTGACGTAGCCAACTTTTTGACGATGCCTTCAGGACTCCTTGCTTTATTAGATGATATCTCGGCTTTGGTAAAAGCAGGTGCCGCCAGCTTAGATGATGTGCCTACTCAGGTGGCGAAAACGACGGGAAAGGTGTCGGGCATTGTCATTGATGATACGGCCGTTACCCCCAAATACGTGGTGGGACTCAACCCAGCCCGGGAGCTGGCTATTATTTATCAGATTGCTAAAAAATCGCTGATCAATAAACTCGTGCTATTAAGTCCGGCAGCCCTGTTGCTTGGCTACTTTGCTCCCTGGGCTATTACGCCCATTTTAATGGCGGGTGGTGCTTATTTATGTTTTGAGGGCTACGAAAAGGTTCATTCCCTGTTCAGTCACCCCGGAGCATACCCTGAACAGGAGCAGATAGAAGAAATTACCCCCGACGAACTGGAGAAGAAACGAGTGGGTAGTGCAGTACGCACGGATATGATTTTGTCAGCCGAAATAATGGCTATTGCTTACAGTGAGGTAACCGGCCAGGCGATTGTGAACCAAATTGTAGTGATGGTGGCGGTAGCAGTCTCTATCACGGTGGTCGTTTATGGGTTTGTTAGCTTAATTGTCAAAGCCGATGATGTAGGGCTACACCTGGCTGGCAGTACCTATCCTCCCGCTACCCGAAAAGTAGGCCGTAGTATTGTACGGTTTATGCCCCATTTCCTGCGTTGGCTGGGTTATGTAGGTACAGCGGCTATGCTTTGGGTAGGTGCCGAAATCATTGCGCATGGCCTGCCGTTTACCGCTCATCTTCTTCATGGTTTAGAACAGGGGTTGTCCTCCATGCCGGTAGTAGCCTGGTTTGCCAAAGCCCTGGCCTGCGGAGTTGCCGGACTCATTTTGGGGTTTATCATTGAGAAACTTGTTGGGTTGGTCAGGAGGGTCTTTTGACAACCCAAGCGTATGCTATAACGGGTAGCTGATTAAAACAAGCCGACCCATTAAACGCCCATTTCAGGCAGGCGTCGCCAAACGTTTAATCGGCTGGCATCATGTCAATCTGCAAGATGAACAGAATGTTGAACAACTGCTGAGTGGATCGGAGCGTCGTTTTTGGTAGGCCACTGATGGGCGGTTTACATTGGCCAGCAGCTGAAAAAGAAGAGCTATAGCATGCTACCTGATAGCTGTCCCGCTTGGGTCGTTACAACCCATCATTAGTCTGGTGCATTCCCTTACAAAAAAGCTTGCTGTGCTACGCCAGATCAGCGGGTATTTGTTTTCTATATAACAAAGTTATATCATAGCGACCAGTTATATGATATAACTGTATTATGGCCGTTTCTACCGCTGACTGCGACGACTTTATGCTCCGGTCTGTTGTTACCACCCGGTTACACATCCCTTTTTTCGCGTCGCCCGTCAAAGCTGGCTTCCCCAGCCAGGCTGAAAGTTTTCTGGAGACGGTATGCGATTTGAACGATTTGTGCATCACCAATGCCGAAGCTACGTACTTCGTGAGGGTCACGGGCGACAGCATGTCAGGCGACCGC
>JBBRUB010000609.1:0-3302 GCA_038248175.1 Cytophagales bacterium
CCGCATCTACAGAAAGTTGTAGTATTGAGCGGCAGAAGTCTTCGGTTTTGGTTGTGTTCACAAACTACCTCTATCGAATTCCCTGCCATTTTTTTGCCCCCCTACGTCCAAAGTCTAATAATAAAAAGCCTTAGCCTATCTATTTTGTTCAGATAAATTCAGGCGTGGCCGGTACACTTTTCTGTCATTCCGACCGGTACGCCGGTGCGGAATGACAGAAAAGGCCAGCTTTGTTGATATGCCGACCAGCCCTTGTTTTACGAACTTTTGAAACCGCTTTGGCCGTTGGCCGTTACAGACATGCCCGCTTATCCTCCTTTTCCATTTGGCTGACTTTTCCGCTCCCGAATCGGCGCACTCTACGCCCACGCCCAACGATTTGCCCCGCCGGTTAACGCTGGTGCAGGGAACGGCCCTGAACATGATCGACATGGTGGGTATCGGTCCGTTTGTGGTGCTGCCGCTGGTTATCAAAACGCTGGGCGGGCCGTTGTTTTTGTGGGCCTGGGTGCTGGGCGCGTTTATCTCGCTCATCGACGCCTTTGTCTGGTCAGAGCTGGGCGCGGCTTTCCCGAAGGCGGGGGGCACCTACAATTTTCTCAAAATAGCCTACGGCGAGCGGAAATGGGGCAAACTGCTGTCGTTTCTGTACGTCTGGCAAACGCTCATTCAGGCCCCGCTGGTGCTGGCGTCGGGCGCCATTGGTTTTTCGCAATACGCATCGTACCTGATTCCGCTCAACGACTGGCAGCATCGGGCGGTGTCGGGTGGGGTGGTGTTACTGATTATCGCGTTGCTGTATCGCAAGATTGACTCGGTGGGCAAAATCGGGCTGGTTATGTGGGGGGCGGTACTGCTGACCCTAGGCTGGATTATCGTGGGGGGCCTGACCAATATCCGTATTCCGCTCAGCGAAACGCTTGGTTCGGTGGGGTCGGTTAGCGGGGGCATCCTAACAGCGGGGCTGGGTCATGCGTCGGTGCAGACCATTTACTGTTACCTCGGCTACTACAACGTCTGCCACCTGGGGGGCGAAATCAAGCGGCCCGCCCGCAACATTCCGGCCAGCATGTTCATTTCCATCATTGGCATCGCGGGCTTGTACCTGCTCATGAACATCAGCGTGGTGAGCGTGGTACCGTGGCAGATAGCGCAGGAGAGCGAGTTCATCGTCAGCACGTTTGTCGAAACGCTGTACGGTCTTGGTGCGGCCCGGTTCGCTACGGTGCTGGTGCTGCTGGTGGCGTTTTCGTCCTTGTTTGCGGTGTTGCTGGGGTACTCGCGGGTGCCGTATGCCGCTGCCGCCGACGGGCAGTTTTTCCGCATCTTCGCCAGGCTGCACCCTACCAAGCGGTTTCCGTACGTCTCGCTGCTATTTCTGGGCGGGCTGGGGTTTGTGTTCAGTCTGCTGTTCCGGCTCGGCGACGTGATTACGGCCATTCTGGCCATGCGCATTATGGTGCAGTTTGTGGGGCAGGCGGTTGGTCTGTTGCTGTTACACCGCCGACGGGCTGCTACCCGCGAAAATTTTCCGTTCCGAATGCCGCTTTATCCGTTGCCCGTTCTACTGGCCATTGGCGTGTGGCTGTTCGTCTTTTACTCAACCGGCCTGACGTTTATGCGGTCGGGGCTGACCGTTACGGCGGTGGGTGTGGTGGCATATCTTCTCTCGGCGGGGTATCGGAAGCAATGGCCCTTTGCCAAAACGAACCCGACCAGCGCGATTACGTCGCCATAGACCAATTCCAAATTGCGACGCCCCGAACCAAGTTAATAACAATTCAACGCCTTTGCCCGTTAGTTGATCAGAAGTGAACCTGGACCGGTTCGGTTTCCCCACTAATGAAACAAGTACTCGCAATCGGACTGGCTTTATTACTTTTTGGCGGCAGCTTAGTGCCGTTGATGAGTGCTGAGCAGGTTATTCGGTTGCCGGAGTTGGTGACGCATTTTCACGAGCATCAGCGCGAAGAGGGCCGAAACCTGAGCGTCTGGTCGTTTCTGATGGAGCATTACCGCTCCGATTCGCAACACCATAAAACGTCTAAGCACAACCATAGCCGCCTGCCCTCGTTCGACGGTGGCCATTCGGCCTACGATTTTACCCGTATCCTCCGGCTCGCGCCCTGCGAACCGCTGGTACACGAGCTGTCTGCCATAGGCGTGTTCAGTCTGCGGCATTTCAACGCCCGGCTGGCCCTCTCCTCCCTGTTTCAGCCCCCCCGTTGCTGATCCGTTTCCCCTTTTTCCTGTCTCGGTGTGTTTGATGTAGTGCGTCAAAATCACGTAGGGATGAACGATATGGTAGCCCCGGAATAAATTCCGGGGCTACCATATCGGCCATCCCTACGGGATTCGGCGGTTGAACCAATCAACTAACGTAAAAGCTAATCTCTACCGAGTGCCTCAAAATTCTCCCGGAGAGTACATCGTAATTTCTAATTCGTAACTCCATTCATGTTCGATACAATCATCCGATTCAGCATTCGGAATAAACTCGTTGTTGGGGCTTTTGTGCTGGCCCTGATTGGCTGGGGCGGCTATTCGGCCTATAACCTGCCCGTTGATGCCGTACCCGACATTACCAATAACCAGGTTGTCATCATTACGCAAACGCCCGCTTTAGCCGCGCAGGAAGCCGAACGGTTCATCACTACCCCGCTCGAACTGGCAATGGCCAACCTGCAGGACGTAGAAGAAATCCGGTCGGTGTCCAAACTCGGCTTGTCGGTTATCACGGTGGTCTTCAACGAAGATACCGAGATGCTCAAAGCGCGGCAACTGGTATCGGAGCAGATGCTGAACGCCGTCAAAGACATCCCCGCCGACTACGGGCAACCATTTCTGGCTCCGATTACGACCGGACTCGGCGAAATTTATCAGTACACGCTCGTGCCACAACCGGGCTACGAAGGCAAATATTCGCTTACGGAACTGCGCTCCATTCAGGACTGGATTGTGAAGCGGCAACTGGCGGGCATTCCCGGCGTCGTTGAAATCAGCAGTTTTGGTGGCTTTCTGAAGCAGTACGAAGTGGCCGTTGACCCCAACCGGCTGCGGGCCGCAGGCATCACACTTACCGAACTCGCCGACGCCATGAGTCGCAACAACGCCAACACCGGCGGCTCCTACATCGAACGCAACAATCAGGCGTATTTTATCCGGGGCGAAGGGGCGGTGGGTAGTTTGAAAGACATCGAAAACACGGTTATCCACACCAAAAACGGCTTGCCAGTACGCATCGGTAATGTGGCCACAGTGCAGTTTGGCCATGCCGTACGATTTGGCGCCCTGACCCGCAA
>JBBRUB010000610.1:0-3297 GCA_038248175.1 Cytophagales bacterium
ATCACCTTTCCAATACGTTGAAAAACAGCAAATTGCATTTCAAGCCTGAATCTGCAACTTACTATACCAAATCAGATATTCCACCAGTAGGTCCATTTCAAGACCAACGCCCGATTTTTGACTGAAAACAGCCCCGGCACATCCTGCCCGATCTGCGCCGAATTGGGCAGGTAATTATCAGTATAGACCAGAAAGAAGTCCGACGCCGGTTTGTACCGCCATTGTACGCGGGCGTTCAGGTTCATGTTTTTCTGCTGCTCGTTGTACTGCACAAAGGTGGTCAGGTACAGGGTGTTGGTCATTGTGACGTCGAAGCGCGGGCCAACCAGCCAGAACGTAGTACGGCCCCAGGGCTGCGGCAACCGAATGTCGTTGTAGTTGGCACTCAGGGCCAGGCTGACGTAGGGCTGAAACCGGTAACCAAGGTCGGCGGTGAGGTTCAGGCGGGTGCCGTTGGCATAGTAGCCGCCATAACGCGATGTGAAGCCGTATGTGAGCAGACTCTGTGGTTTGGAGTCGAAATCGGTACCCCAGGCTCGCCAGCGGTGTTCGGTGCCGGTCAGCAGGGTTTCGCGCCCCGTATTGGTGGGGTCAAAGGGGGCCAGCAGCCGGACGTAGTCCGTAGCTACCCAGGTTAGAAACGTGGCCTTGCTGCGAAAGGTGATGAGATACGTCAGAAAACTTTCGCTGTCGCTTTGTTTGTTGGCATTGTCGAAGAAATACGTTGACTGAAACTGAGGGCCGTGGCTTAGCACGCTGGTGCCGGTCGGGAAAAACGTATGGCCTACCGTACCGGTGGCCTTCCTATAGCCCTTGCGTGGCACGTAGCCTGCCTCGGCAGTGTAATTTTTGCCAACGCTTTCCAGCTGCCCGCCCAGTGTCCACCGTCGGCTGTTATACTGTAGATTCCCCGCTAAGACAGCGTCGTTTCCCGATACCAGCGGACTGAATGATTTCAGGTACAGCGCTTTCCCCGTCCAGAGGTTATTGGCCGATGCCAGGTTATACTCGAATCCCAGGTTTCGATTGTACTGTGTGTAAACAGGTTGCCGAAACGCAAGCGTGTCCATTAATACGCCTGGATTGTAATTGAGTGATTGCTTATTCACGAACAGGAAGCCTATGTTGGAGCGGGTAAATACGCGCCGTTGCAGGGCCATAACGGCAAAGTTCTGCGCGGGCAGTCCGGTAGCGTCAACGGCTCCGGTCTGCATATCCATAATACCCACGCGCCAGTTTTTATCGAGTTTACCGCTCAGCCGCGCCCCAAACCGGATGGGTACGCCACCCAGCCCGATCCGGCGACTGAAAAACGGGCGGATAGTGCCGTAGCCGAAGTTGCTGAACTGATCGCCGTTCTCCAGAAAAAACTGACGCCTTTCGGGAAAGAACAGCTCGAACCGGTCCAGATTGGTAACCTGCTGATCCACATCGACCTGCGAGAAATCGGGGTTAATGGTCAGATCTAAGTTCAGCGACGACGTAATGGCTACTTTGGCGTCCAGCCCCGCATTGAATTTGTTTCGGGTAGGAATGCCGTGTTCATAGTCGCGGGCCATGCTGGTGAGCGCGTATGGAATCAGCGAGATATTGGCACCGGGTGTTGGCGGGGGCTGACTCCAGACCAGCACCCCCGTATAAGCCAGCGATGCCGTTGGAAACTGGCGCGGCACCGGTGCCCAGGCCGATTTTTCGGTGGTTTTCAAATCCTGCCGACTAAAATTGATACCCCAGCGCGAAATGCCCGGTTTGTAGCGGATGGTCTTGAACGGAATAGCCATTTCCACTACATAGCGGTCGGCATAGTTGCGCACCGCCGACGTCCACTTATTGTCCCAGCTCAGGTTTGCCTTGCCGCCCTCAAACACCAGCCCGTCCCACTGCGCACCTACGGCGTTGGTGCCGAAGGTGAAGCCGTTAGTCTGGTCGTCGAAGGTGTCCATGAAGAGAATAAAATTATCGTTACGGCCAAAATTCCAGTCGCGCCGACGCGATTCCACAACGTAGGGCTTGCCGGGCAGATCGCTGTAAAAGCAGACTGCGCTGAGGTACAGGTTCTGGTCGTCGTAAGTCATCCGCACATCGGTGCGAACCCGCGCCCGGCTGGTATCCATCGGCAGCACCATCCAGAAATCAGCCGCCAGCTGCGTAGGTTGCCAGGCGGCTTCGTCAACGGACCCGTCAATAACCACCGGCCCCACGGCCCGCTCGATTTGGTACTGATAGTCCGCGTTTTTTTTCTGCGCCAGCGCGGGCAGGGTCGTGAGGAGCAGGAGGGATAAATAAGGAAGCAGTTGCATAAGTTAATTGCCCACCATAAAGACCGCGTTGCCGAACAGCAGTTTGCCGCCGTACCAGAAGCCTCGGAACAGCGGGTCGTCGGCCATATAAACCACGCTGCCGCGCCCGTAGTCCTGAACGCCCAGCATCAGCGTGTGGCGCAGTTTGGGTTTGGCGTTCTTACCGACAAAGCCAGCTACGTAATTGTCATCTTTTAGATAGCCTACGTTCCAGCCGCCTTTCAGGAAATCGAAGTTGAACGTGTTCTGCACCAGCGAGTAGTAGCCGTTCGTCATGCCGAAGGCCAGCGGGTGCGTAGTGTCGAGGGTCAGGCGGTAGATGCTGCCGGGCGTATCGTCGGAGAGGGCCTGCCGTTCGCGGTCGCCGTAAATTTTGAGCGAGTCGATGGGGTTGGTTTTCTTGTCTTTCTTTGGGTCGTCGCCTTTCTTCTCTTTCAGATCGAACCCGTCTTTCCCGGCCAGAAACGACGCGGCCCGCTCCAGCGCAATGAGTTTTCCCCCCGCCTGAATCCAGGTTTTGATGGCTGAGAGGTTTCTCTCTGTAAGAAACTTACCGTAGTTGTAGTTGCTGGGTAGAATCAAGACGTCAAGCTCGCTCCACATTACGCTACTCAGCGCGTTGCCGTCGATGAGCGTAACGGGGTACTGCAGTTCACGGTCGAAGTAATGCCAGATTTCGCCCACTGCGGTAGGTACCGCTCCGTCGCCCACGACCAGCCCCACACGCGGAGCTTTCAGGCTCATATTGGAGCCGGACCCAAAATCAGCCCCTTTCGTTGCAAAACCCGTTTGCACTGGTGTTACGTCAACGCCCACTCGTGCCGCTTCGGTACGTACCAAACCATCGAGTTGACTACCGAAACGTTCGTTGCCCGTGCGGGTTATTAGTAGGGTGCCCGTTGGGTAAGTCTTACCTTCTACCTCGAACGGTTTTTCTGCCGCCCGCACTTTTACTTTTTTATTGAGCAGACCCGCCAGCATCTGCACCGCCGGCATG
>JBBRUB010000611.1:0-3291 GCA_038248175.1 Cytophagales bacterium
CAGACGCGCTCGTTCTGCTACGTCGATGATCTGGTTGAGGGCATTTACCGGCTGCTGCTCAGCGATTACCCGTACCCGGTCAACATTGGCAATCCGTCGGAGATTACGATTGGGCAGTTCGCCGAAGAGATTATCAAGCTGACGGGTACCAGTCAGAAGGTTATCTATAAAGACCTGCCCGTTGATGACCCCAAGCAGCGGCAGCCCGACATTACCAAAGCCCGCGAAATTCTGGGCTGGGAGCCAAAAGTATCGCGCGAAGAGGGCCTGCGTATTACCTACGATTACTTCAAAAGCCTGCCCGAAGAAGAACTGTACTCGGGTGCGAACCACCGCGAGTTTAGCTGATACTAGGCCGCTCAAAACAAAAAAGCCGTACTGAAACCAATCAGTACGGCTTTTTTGTGGTCAATCCATGTCTAAACCATGTCGGCGTAATCGTCCATCGAGGTCTGGATTACCTCGCGGGCTTCGTCGCGGCCATAGACGTTGGCCAGTTCCATAAGGGCGGGTTCGTCGGGCAGGTTTTTGTAGGTCAGGAAGTAGTGCTGAAGTCGCTTTACCACCGCTTCGGGCAGTTCGCTCAGGTCGTTATACTGGCCATACATGGAATCGCCTTTCAAAACCGCAATAATCTTGTCGTCAGCTTCGCCCTTGTCGATGAGCCGGAACCCGCCAATGGGAATGGCCTGAAGCAGAATGTCGCCGTGGGTAATCTCGCGCTCGGTCAGGACGCAGATGTCGAGTGGATCGCCATCGCCCTCGCGGATGGTCATACCCGACCGTTCGGACGCCAGCCGGGCAATACGCTCGCCACAGAACGTGCGCGGTACGAAGCCGTACAGGGCCGGAATAATGTTGGAGTACTGCTGCGGACGGTCAATTTTCAAATAGCCCGACTCTTTATCGATTTCGTATTTGACGGTATCGGTCGGAACAATTTCGATGAATGCCGTAATGACGTTAGGGGCATTGTCGCCGGGCGAAATGCCGTGCCAGGGGTGGGCTTTGAAGGGGGTCTTGGCCATTAATTCGAGTTGAGTTGGTTCAAAGAACGACTGCATACAAAGGTGATAAAATTAGATAAAATCCGGTTAACCAATGGGCTAAAACGGCGACGTTCCGCCCGTTACAGGCTGACAAAGCAGACCGGCGACGGGCGGAACGGAAATTGTGCTGTAAAAATACGCCAAAACGGCCAGAATAACGCTTATTTTCGTTTATTGGCCGTAGTCAGTTCGGCGCGTAAATCGGCCTGTTCTTTTGGGCTGGGGTTCAGAGCCAGCCCTTTGTTGAGCCACTTCGTGACCGTTGGTACGTCGGATGCGTCGGGGCTGCTGCGGTTGAAGAGCCGTGAAATGTACAGGTATTCCGGCACCGTAAGCTGGTTGGCGTTTACCTGACCGTCCATACGCTCAACGGCTTTGGCGGTTTGCCCGGCCCGGAAATACGCATTCACTTCGGGCAGCAGCGTTCGGTTGGCGGCAACTTTTGGGTCGATACCAAGTTTCACCAGCCCCTGCCGAATCTCCAGAATCTTATTGATCGGGTACCTGGCCCCGCGCCCGCTGTACAGCGATGACATCAGGATATTCTCGGCCACGTTCTTTACCGGCTCGGCTCCATAGGCCTTGCGGTATTGGTCCAAGTGGCCAAGCATGTACTGAAACATCGGGTTTTCGTAGTCCAGCACAAGTTTTTGCAGGGCCAGCCAGTTGGTCTGATTGGCAAAGGTAGCTGCCGACTGCTGTTTAGCGTAGTCGCTCATGGAGGCCATATTGGCGACGGTATCTTTGGTGACGCGCCCGAACATGGCGTAGTCAATGAGGAAATTGCCGGACCGTTCGCCTTGCTGGTACCGCGATTTCATGGTCTGACTACGTGTCTGCGGGTTCAGCGCGTTGGTACCGTGCCGGATTACTTCGTCGGTTGAGTTGTTGCTCATGGCAAAATGCACCAGATTCTGCTGCGGATCGAAATACAGAAACAGTGGCAACGATGGCACAAACAACTGGCGGCTGTCCAGAAACGCCCGTGTTGAGGGCAGGTTAACGTCGGCTTTGGTGCTGATGAATTTGCTGTTGTAGAATTTGCCGACCCGCGTATCGTTCAGCGTCGGAATAAAACTCTCGCACACGTGACAGGTTGGCGAATAGACCTCCACAAATACGGGTTTGCCGGTACGCCGGGCTTCCTGAAAAACGGACGCTAATGGACTGGTTTTAAAGGCGATACCACCCGGTTTCTGCGCGTGGGCAAGCTGAGCAAACAGCAGGAAAAAAACAAAATGTTTCATAGAGAACAACGTCACGTCTGGGATGATATACAGAAAAAGAAACGACCAGATTACCCGGATGTGCGCCTGCTATTGCTGTTTCTTCTGGGCTTTTATCTCTTCGTCAAGCCGTTTGCTGAGCGTGCGGCAGGTGTTTTCGATGTCGTTGGCCATGTTTTGATCGTTGGTTGCACTGAGGGCAGTATCGGCCAGGCCGCTCATGATCTCGATCAGGAACCGCTTCATATCCACAACCTCCATGTCTTTTGTCCAGAGGTCAATTTTGAGGGTGCTGTTGTGGTAATGGTCCCAGAGCGAAATGGCAATGGCGCGGGTATCGCCCAGGCCCTCGTTGGGGTTATCGGTAGCGTCCCAATAGATTTTTTCGGGAACGTTTTCATTGTCGAGTTCGACGGAGAAGTTGATGTCAGATTTTTTCATGGGGCAAAGGTAAGGAAGAGGTTTTTCTTTGGGCCACAGAGATGCACCAGAACGCACAGAGATTCACGGAGAAAAAAAACTTGGTGTATCTGTGTGCGTCTTGGTGCATCTCTGTGGCGAAAAAATTATCTATTCCCGAAGACTCGCTTTAGCAGATCGCTGGTGCGTTCAAGCGGGTTCTCACGGATTTTCTGCTCTTCCTGCGCCACCAGTACAAACAGGCCGTCAACGGCGCGGTTGGTAGCATACTCGGTCAGGTTAGGGTTTACACGCTGCACAAACGGCAGGCGGTTGTAGATTGTCGTGAGGTCGGTGTAGTAACGGGTGGCGTTGTTTTTGGCCAGCGTACTGTCTATAATCGGCGTGAACTCGCGCACCAGTTCCTGACCCGACGTCCGGCGCAGGTACTGCGTAGCTGCGTCGTTCTGCCCGCGTAAAATACCCACTGCATCGGTAATACTCATGGATGTAATGGCCTTCACAAACACGGGCTTGGCTTTTTTGGCGGCATCTTCGGCGGCCCGGTTCAGCGACAGTTCAAACTGATCGACCTGCTTGTTGAAGCCCAATTGCCG
>JBBRUB010000612.1:0-3283 GCA_038248175.1 Cytophagales bacterium
CTACAACCCCAACCGTACCCGGCCCGGACTGGCTGACAGCCAGTTTCTGACCGACCGAACGCCCGCCGTGCACAACGTCAGCTTTTCGGCCAGCTACGTTACGCGCATCAAAAAGAACCTGCTTATCCTCTACGCCACCGCCGACAACCTGCTCAATACCCGCAACGTATTTACCTATCGCTACACGCCAGATGGAAAAGAGCAGTACGCCGTAGGACCAACGAGTTACCGGAGCTTTTTTGTGGGCGGCATTATCATGCTCAGCAAGAAAGCGAAGGTCAATGTCAATGAATTGTAATTTTTTCTGTCATGCTGACGAAGGAAGCATCTCACGTCTGCATACCATCTTTCAAACCACTGACTGAGATGCTTCCTTCGTCAGCATGACAAAATAGAAATGAAAACCCTCATCATTATCCTCATTGCGGCTTTGACCGCCAACAGCCCGGTATGGGCGCAATCGGCGCAGTATCAGCAGGCCATGACCGACGCTACTACGGCCATGCGAAGCCTGAATGAGAAAAGTGCCGCCACCGAGTTTGTGGCCACCGCCAACCGCTTCGAGCGCATTGCCGGGGCCGAACCGGGTCAATGGTTGCCGCGCTACTACGCCGGTTTGTTGTACGTCTATGGTGGTTTTTCGGGTAAGGATGCTGCCGAAAAGGATCGTTACCTCGACCAGGCCGACAAGTACCTCAAGGAAGCCGAAGCTATCGACAAAAACGATGAACTGGCCGTGCTGAACGCCTACATTGCCCAGGCGCGTATGGTGGTGGACCCCATGAGTCGCTGGCAGGCATACGGCCCGAAGTTTAGCGAAGGCGTTCAGAAAGCCAAAGCCATGAACCCGGCCAACCCCCGCCCGTATCTGCTCGAAGGCTCGTCGCTGATGTACACACCCGCGCAGTTTGGCGGTGGTACAGACACGGCCTGCCCGTTGCTCAAACAAGCTGCCGAAAAATTTGCGACCTTTAAACCGGCCACTAACCTGCACCCTACATGGGGCAAGAGCGAGGTTGAGGGGTTATTAACGAAATGCCCCAAATAAATCTTGCTTTTTGGTCATCCCGACGATGGAGGGATCGTACATTCAGCAGAGCCAATTGATAGGACAAAGCACGATCCCTCCTGCCGCACCGGCGGACCGGTCGGGATGACAAAAAAAGTTACTCATGATCCACGAACAGATAGACCAGCATGTACGCCCCGACGAAAACGCGCCCCACAAGCCTGTGCGGATGCGGGATAATGGCAACGTAAACCCGCCAAAACGTCCCGCCGAGAAGCTTACGCTTACTACACTGCTACAAAAACCCGGCTGGGGCGTGTTGATTGGCTCGTTACTGGGCGCATTGCTGATCTATGGGTCCAATGCCATTATCTATTTTTCCCACCTAATTTCAACGGCTAATGATCCGGTACTTGGCGGCTTTTACCGATTTCTGATCGCTCAAAATGTGACTGATGGGGCCGCCGTTTTTTTGCTGGCCTGGAGTTTATCGGGCTGGCTTTCGCGTCGGTTTTCGGCGGTCTGGATGCGGCACCTCGTACTTAGTCTATTCGTTATGGGCAGTTTCTTTATTATCAATACGGGGCTGTATCTGGCTATAGGCAAACCATACATTGACGAGTTGCAACGGCGACCAGAGAACATTGCCACCACCGCACCCTGGTACGTGTATGTAATTGGCAATTTGCTGATTGCCAACTTGTTTCTATACGTGCTGACGCAGGGGCGGCAACTGACGCGCAAGGTGTCGGAGCAGGAATTTCAGTTGCTGAATATGGAGAAACTGAAAACCCGCGCTGAACTGGATGCCCTTCAGGCTAAAATAAACCCGCATTTTCTCTACAACGCCCTCAACAGCATTGCCAGTCTGGTGCGTACCGACGCCGAAAAAGCTGAAGAAATGACCATGCTGCTGTCCAAACTCTTTCGCTACTCTACTGGGCGCGAAGGGGCGTTATTCGCGTCGTTGGGTGATGAACTCGAAATGGTACAGACGTACCTACAGGTGGAGCAGGTAAGGTTTGGCAACCGGCTGGTGTTCAGCGTGGACGTAGCGGACTCGGCCCTGACGGCCCTGCAACTGCCTCAGTTTCTGTTGCAGCCCATCGTAGAAAACGCCATCAAACACGGCATTGCCAAACGCGCCGACGAGGGACGTATCGACGTCAGAATCTACCAGAAAACCCAGGACGCCGGACCGGACGAACTGCACCTCTGCGTCCACGACAATGGCCCCGCCTTCCCCGACGATATGGGCGGGGGCTACGGCCTGCGCAGCATCCAGGAAAAGCTGAAACTACTTTACAATGACGACGCCCGCGTTGAACTCCAGAACTGGCCCATTAAACAGGTATTGCTGGTGATACGGATGGAGAGGTTGAAATAATCACCGGTTCACACTCACACTCCCGCTGCTGGCCGAGATGTTGACCGGAATGCCACCCCCGTTGAGTTTGCCCCGCACGCGGTCTTTCTCGATGCTGCCGTCAAAGCGGGCCAGCCGGTCGGGTACGTTGACGCGGTTGCCGCTCAGATTCAGGTCCATACCTTGATCCAGCGGCATGGTTACCCGTACACTGCCCGCCGTCGTGCTAAGCCGGACGTAGTCGCCGAGTTTGACCATTGTTACGTCCACGCTGCCCGCGCTGGTGCTGGCGTCGATGCTGCCCGACACCTCGGCCAGCCGGATGCTGCCGCCCGACGTACCGGCTTTCAAATCGCCTAAGATGTTGCCACCCCGGATGCTGCCACCCGACGTCTGCGCGTCAACGTCGCCCCGCAGGTCGTTGAGTTCGATGCTGCCGCCCGATGTTTGCAGCCGCATCTTGCCCGACGACGCGCTGGCGTTGATGCCCCCGCCCGATGTTTGTAAATCGAGCGTTCCGTTGGTGTTGCGGCACCGGTTGAGCCGGATGCTGCCGCCGGATGTCTGCCCTTTGATGTCGCCCTCTACATCGCTGAGATTCAGGCTTCCCCCGCTGGTTCTGAATCGCTGGGTGCCACTCAGGTTGGCTAAGCTAATGCTCCCACCGGATGTGTTCAACTGGGTAGAAACGGCACGGGGCGTGTAGAATTTGAAGCTGATATTCAAAGACCGTTTCCAGTCATTATGGTTGCCCCGGCGTTTGGCAGAGGCCACAATCGTGCTGCCCTGCTGTTCTATGCTGATGTCGTAATCGCGGAGCCGCTCTTCGATGTCGGCTTTATCCAGGCTACGTCCATTCCAGTTGTTGGGCCGTACGTACATTTCAACCTTAGCGTTGCGGTCGGTGC
>JBBRUB010000613.1:0-3275 GCA_038248175.1 Cytophagales bacterium
AACAAAGCCGCTTTCTTAGACGAACTGGCCTATCAGCGGACACAGGGCAACGGTATGCTGTTTGGCTTCTACGTAGGACAAGACCGCAAGAACGTGTCGAAGTACCTGCCTCAGTTTGCGCAGGGCGGCACCACCCTTCCCGACCGTGATTATTACCTGAAAAGCGACGCCCGTAGCATGAAAATCCGCGATGCCTACCACGACAATCTGGTAAAAATGTTCAGTCTGATTGGCGAAGAACCCACGCAGGCCGCTCAGGATGCCGACGTAGTGATGCGAATCGAGACGGCTCTGGCCAGGGCGCAAATGCCCCGCGTAGAGATGCGTGACCCGTACAAGACGTACAACAAGTTTGCCGTTCCCGCCTTCAGCGAGCAGACACCTGGCATCGACTGGGCCGATCAGATGACTAAGTACGGCGCAACAGGACAGGACACCGTGCTGGTGCAGAACCCCGTCTTTTTCCGCGCGGTTGACAGCCTTATTACTGCTACACCCATCGAAGAGTTACAGACGTACATGCGCTGGAACACGGTAAAAGATGCCGCACCCTTCCTGAGTAGTGCCTTTATTGACCAGAGTTTTGCCTTTTCGAAAGTATTGAGTGGCCAGAAAGAGCAGACATCCCGCTGGCAGCGCGTAAGTGGCCTGATTGACCGCAGTCTCGGCGATCTGCTGGGGCAGCTCTACGTACAGAAATACTTCAGGCCCGAAGCCAAGCAACGGATGCTGAAACTGGTCGATAACCTCGAAGCGTCGTTTAAAGAGCATATCAACGCCCTTGACTGGATGAGTGCTGATACTAAAAAACGGGCTTTAGTCAAGCTGACGTCCTTTAAGCGCAAGATCGGTTATCCCGACAAGTGGAAGAATTACGACGGTGTAGTTGTCAACCGCAACACGTTTTACAATAACGTACAGTCGGCCAGTAAATGGTCTTACGAGTACATGGTCAATAAACTCGGCAAACCCGTTGACCGCACCGAGTGGGGCATGACACCGCCAACTGTCAATGCCTATTACAGCCCCGTCAACAACGAAATCGCTTTCCCCGCAGCTATCCTGCAATTCCCCTTCTTCGACGCTGATGCTGATGACGCCATCAACTACGGCGGTATTGGTGCCGTAATTGGTCACGAAATGACGCACGGCTTTGACGACTCAGGTCGGCAATACGACGCCGACGGTACCCTGCGAGACTGGTGGACAAAAGAAGACGCCGATAATTTCAAGCAACGCGCCAATCAGGTTCGTGACCAGTTTTATGGCTACAAAGTCCTGGATTCGATCAAGGTAAACGGCCAGCTAACCCTCGGCGAAAACTTAGCCGATCTGGGTGGTCTGGCTATTGCTTACGGTGCCTTCAAGAAAACTGAGCAGGGAAGAGCAACCGGCAAAAACGCGCTGATCAACGGCTTCACGCCCGATCAGCGTTTCTTTTTGTCGTGGGCGCAGGTATGGCGCATCAACGTCTTGCCCGAAACGCAGGCACAACTCATCATGGTTGATTCGCACGCGCCGGGCAAATACCGCTGCAATGGTCCACTCTCGAACATAACCGCCTGGTACGACGCTTTCGGCGTGAAGCCCGGCGATGCAATGTACAAGAAGCCCGAAGACCGGATTAAAGTCTGGTAAGAAGGTTTTAGACAAAGAGTTACGCAGAGAAGCACAGACGTACACATAGAAAACTCTTTTTGTTCTTAGAACAAACTCTCTGTGCTTCTCCGTGTAACTATGTGTCCTAACCTTTTTTTACTCCTTCAATCTCATGGTCAAAACTCATGGTCAAAACCTATCTCATTCTCATAACTGTCTGCTTTCAGCTATCCTGCCAGACCAAACCGAAGCAGGAAGCGAAAACCGAACAAACCGAAGCTGCGCCGGTCGATCTAACAAAACGTCCCGCTGACAGCGCACCTCGTTCTGCCGCTGACCGGCGCATAAGGGCCTTATATTTCGAGCATAACAAGACCGAAAACCCATTTAGAGATGCAGAAAACCGTTCCCTGATTGACGAGTTTTTCAGTAAATCAATGGCTGATCGTATCTGGAACGATTCCCGACGGGTAAATGGAACCTGGAAGCGAACAGCACTAAATCCGCTGTTCAACGTTCCTGATACCGAAGTTAAAAAGACGTGGGTATTACCGGCACTTGTATCGGGCGACAAAGCCGTTGTATTCGTCACGTATCAGAAAGACGGAGTGGAAAAGGAGATGCAGGTAGAGATGGTATCGATTGGCGACGACCGATGGCGCGTCTCGGATATAGTTTATGCTGATGGGAGTCGGTTAACGAAACTACTTCGCTAAATTATTTTTGGTCCGTTTGTTGCCAACACCGTAAAAGCTTGTAATTTTGCAACTCCAAAACCGGACAGGGGCTGGAAAATGTTCTTTAAGAGTCTTTTTTGGGGAGTTTCCAGAGTGGCCAAATGGATCAGACTGTAAATCTGCTGGCGTACGCCTTCGGAGGTTCGAATCCTCCACTCCCCACAGTGCAGTTACTAGCAAAACAACAAACAACAGTCGGTTTTTGGATTGATAATTGTTTTAGCGCTGATTGATAGGTGAACAGGCAGAAGTAGCTCAATTGGTAGAGCGATAGCCTTCCAAGCTATAGGTTGCGGGTTCGAGACCCGTCTTCTGCTCAATTGAAGAAAGTTGTATTAATGCCTTCTTAGCTCAGTGGTAGAGCACTTCCTTGGTAAGGAAGAGGTCGTCGGTTCAAATCCGATAGAAGGCTCAAGACTTCGCAATGAAGTCTATCTGGCGTAAAGTCGTATCGTTACACATTTCAAGAATGTTGTTTCGTGCGGCTTGATTGACGTTCGGCGAGTTTTATTTAACACAAACAACAGTTCACAATTTCGTTTTAACAACATGGCAAAAGAGAATTTTGACCGCTCGAAACCGCACGTAAACATCGGTACGATTGGTCACGTTGACCACGGTAAAACGACGCTGACGGCTGCCATTACGAAAGTGCTGGCCGGAAAGGGTCTGGCCTCAATCCGGGATTTCTCCTCGATTGACAACGCACCAGAAGAAAAAGAGCGTGGTATCACGATCAATACATCACACGTTGAGTATTCAACGGTTAATCGTCACTACGCTCACGTTGACTGTCCTGGTCACGCCGACTATGTGAAGAACATGGTAACGGGTGCCGCTCAGATGGATGGTGCTATCCTCGTGGTAGCCGCAACCGACGGACCAATGCCCCAGACTCGTGAGCACATCCTGCTTGCCCGTCAGGTAGGCGTTCCTGAG
>JBBRUB010000614.1:0-3270 GCA_038248175.1 Cytophagales bacterium
AGTGCAGGGCAATAATGACCCCTACACCCAGTAGTCTGCGCCGGTCGCCGGGGTTTACGCGTATCGACTGCCGCTGCACGTACAGCAGCGTACCCATGCCGCCCACGGCCAGTGCCGTTCGGAACAGCACCAGAGCCGACGAATCCATCGGCTCCAGCAGCTTGCCCAGAATGGCCGTAAAGCCCCAGATCAGGACAATGAAATGCAGCTGGAAGTAATCAGAAAAGGTAGGCGTTTTCAATTGTGAATGAGTGAATGGTGAATGGTGAATGAGTGAATAATTGCCGACGCAGGTAAGCTGACGCCGGAGGTTATTCACTCTTTCGCTCTTTCGCAATTATCTGGGTATCGTATTGTAGAGCAGGACGCCAATGGAGGCAAAAATAATATTGGGAAGCCAGACCGCTACTACCGGGTCCAGGTTACCCGATTCGGCAATGCCTTTGGCGAGTACGAAAAACAGGAGGTACGTAAACGCCAGCATAAAGCCCAGGGCCACTTGCCAGCCCACGCCCCGCCGACTCTTACGGGCCGACATAATAACGCCGATTACGGTCAGAATCAGGATGGCGAAGGGGCGGGTGTCGCGGCTGTATTTTTCGAGCAGGTACGTCTCTACCCCGTCGGCACCCCGGCTTTGGAGCAGGGCAATGTGGGCGTTGAGTTCGGGCAGGGTCAGGGTTTCGTAAAGGTTAAAGTCCGAGCTGAAATCGGCGGGTTTGAGGTTCAGCGTCGTGTCGATAAGTGTACCGGAAGTGAGCGTCTCGGTCAGGCCGTTTATGGTGCGGATGCTATAATCGTGGATACCCCATTTCTTCTTTTTGGCGTCCCACTCGATGCGGTCGGCGGAGAGTTTCTGCTTCAGTTGATTACCCTCAATTCTCTCCAGCGTGAACTTGTAGCCCGTGTTACTCACGTTGTTATAGCTCTCCAGATACGCTATCGTGTTGGGTGCAATGGTAATGTGTACGTTACGGCCCGTGTAGGTATAGGCGTCGTTAATGTAGGCTACCTCAAATGCAATACGGGTTTTGTTAGCGCGGGGAATGATGTAGTTGACCATAAAATAGGTCAGTACCGCCAGCACGGTGGCCCCCAGCAAATAAGGGTAAAGCAGCCGGATAAAGCTGATGCCACTGCTGAGCATGGCAATGATTTCGGTGCGGGCGGCCAGCCGCGAGGTCAGAAACACGGTGGCAATGAACACCATGAGCGGGCTGATGTAATTGGCCCAATACGGAATAAAATTCAGGTAATAATCCACCAGAATCTTTTCGCCGGGCGCGTTATGGCTGCGAAAATTGTCGATCTTCTCGGTATAGTCAATCATGACCACGACCAGGACAATGACCATGACCACGAAGATATAGGTCTGCAAAAACCGCTTTAAGATGTACCAGTCGAGTAGTTTCATTTTTTGGTTTAACTAACCAGCAGATTTTTCGCTACGTCCTGACTGGTAAATACCGTGCTGCCCGTTTCGGTTTGTACCAGCAGCGACTTATCGAAATCGTTAATGGTCTGAACCGTTATGATGCAGCCCAGTGTCAGGCCGGAGCGATCGAGATGCTGCAAAAACTCGGTCGAGTGTTCAAGCACGGCCATGAGCCGGACGCCTTCGCCCACGCCTACCTCGGTTAGTTTGCGGTAACCAGTTTCGGGCATTTCTCCGGCGGGGGTTGGAATAGGGTCGCCGTGGGGGTCAAACTGCGGGTGGCTGAGGTAGCTGTCTAACCGAACAACCAGCTCGTCGGAGCGGATGTGTTCGAGTTGCTCGGCAATGTCGTGCACGGCATCCCAGCCAAAGCCCAGCTTCTCGACCAGAAAGACCTCCCAGAGCCGGTGCCGCCGAATAACCTGAAGGGCCAGCCGTTCGCCCTCTTCGGTAAGCCGAACGCCCTGATACTTTTTATAGTGAATCAGTTCTTTATCAGATAGTTTCCGCAGCATGTCCGTTACCGATGCCGCTTTGGTAGCCGTCAGTTCGGCCAGGGCATTGGTACTCACGTCGCCTTCGTGACGAAGCGAAAGAGAATAGATTGCTTTGAGGTAATTTTCTTCGGTGAATGACTGCATAAGGATGGGTCTTCTGTAAGAACGCCTGAACGAGCTTAAACTGTTTGCGGGTAAAGGTAGTTTCTATGTTAAACTTTCTGAAAATTTAGGCAGACCTAAAAAGACGTTTTAGGATAGCTATATTTGCAATTCAGGAGCCTTTCGGCGTAGTGCGTCCGTCGGCTCCGCTTTTTACACCCGATGAACACAGAAACGAGTAAGTCGCCCGTTAGGGGCTGGCGGCAGGAGAGTACAAACCGGTCTTTGGGCGAGGTGTATGGTACCGTCCGGGTGCCGCGCAACGCCGGTTTCTTCAAAACACTAAAGGCATACATTGGGCCGGGACTGATGGTTGCCGTGGGCTATATGGACCCCGGCAACTGGGCTACCGACCTGGCGGGCGGGGCGCAGTTTGGCTACCGGCTGCTGTCGGTCATCCTGATTTCCAACCTGTTTGCCATGCTATTGCAGCACCTCGCGCTTAAACTGGGCGTGGCCAGCGGGCGTGATCTGGCCCAGGCCTGCCGCGACCATTACAGCCGCCCGGTGTCGTTTGTCCTCTGGATTCTGGCCGAAATTGCCATTGCCGCCTGCGACCTCGCCGAGGTAATCGGGTCGGCCATCGCGCTGAACCTGCTGTTTGGCCTACCGCTCACGGTTGGTATTGTCATCACCGTTGCCGACGTGCTATTGATCTTACTATTGCAGAGCAAAGGATTTCAGTGGCTGGAACGCATTGTGGCCAGCCTGATTTTTCTGATCACGGCCTGTTTTGGCTACGAGCTGATCGTCTCTCAACCCGTTATGAGCGACGTGCTGAGCGGCCTCATTCCCCGTACCGAGGTGGTAACTAACCCAGCCATGCTGTACATTGCCATCGGTATTCTGGGGGCCACCGTCATGCCGCACAACCTGTATCTGCACTCCAGCATTATCCAGACCCGCGACTATGACCGTAATGACGACGGGCGTAAATCGGCCATCAAATTTGCCACCATCGACTCGACGGTGTCGCTGTTTCTGGCGTTTTTTATCAACGCGTCCATCCTGATTCTGTCGGCGGCAGCATTCCACACGTCCGGCAATCAACAGGTGGCCGACATTGCCGATGCCTATAAACTGCTCGACCCGGTATTGGGTACTAAAATAGCGGGTATTGTCTTTGCCGTGGCTCTGCTGGCATCGGGCCAGAACTCAACCCTGACGGGTACGCTG
>JBBRUB010000615.1:0-3265 GCA_038248175.1 Cytophagales bacterium
CTCAACGACCGACCGGGCCGTACCGTAGCACAGGCCGCTGCAACATTAAATTTCAATATCACATTGCGCTTGTCATTTTTTTACCCGACGTTTACAGCGTAGGTGTTTAGATCTTTCCCCTGGTATTCTTTAATACCAAATGTATTCCAGAGTAAGAAGGCTTGCAACGTATTTAAGAGTAACCTGGGGGGCAGAAGTTGAATTAAATGTCAGAAGTGAACAGATCGGTCGCCAAACTTCCCTGTCCACTTCTGTTTTCACACAAAACTTTTACGTTTTATGATTTGCAAATTTAAGCATTCGCAAGCCTACCGCAAGCCTGTACAGCTAAGTACCCTTGCCGAACCCGATGTGGACTTCTCTGAGTCCTTATTTGGGTGCCCCAACTGCATATTATGCACCTTCCTGAATGACGGACACTGCTCCGTGTGCAATAGACAGTTCTATTAAGTCCTTGTCGTGCCGCAAGGCCAAAGCCTCTACATATGTTACAAACTCAAATACGAATAGGGAAGCAACTCAGCGAGGGACGTGGTGAGTGGGACGACATTCTGGATACTCCGAAGATTGAAACGGAGAACAAGAAGGGTGATACCATTACCAACTACGTTATTCCGCTGATTTTCAATCTGGACGAACGTCGGATTGATTTTGGTCAATTGCGCGAGTATGACCCTGACGAATCGCCGGGGCGGTATTTCAACGTCAAGATTCAGGGCGGCAATAATAAAGCTGTTTATACCTGTGTGGAGTGGAAGAAATTGGAGCAACTCCGAAAGACTTTCTTCGGCATCATCGACAAGAACGGGAATGAGCCTGAGCGTGGGCAATTCGCAGAAGCTATCGACAAGGACTTTGCTGATTTGAAGACAACGCCACTTCATGATGTATTAAGTGAGGTTTTCACACTGCGAACTGCGTTTGAGCAACGAATGAATTTACTGGAAAACACGAAACGTACTGATGCAGAGAAAGAATTGCTCTCCGATGACGAAAGGCAGTTCCTGAAAGCCGTTGCTATACGTCCTTCAGAACGGCTTGTTTTGGTTGTAGCGCAGATCGTTTGGTCGGAGAAGGGCTACGATAAACCGACGCTGTTTAGCAAGATTGATGTATACCAGTCATTTGTAAAACGTAAGTTCATTGGTGAGGAGGCAACCGCTCAAATCGGCGAGTCAGTTAAACGACTTTGCTATGCAACGGGCGAGCGTTCCGCAGCTGTCGGTGAACTGGCTATATCGGCCCGGTACAGTCTCAACAAAATGTTTGTAACAACGACCGTCAATTATGCAAGTGGTCTGGAGAGTGAAGGTTTCCAGAAAAGTTATCAGGTTGATAAAAACACACAGATGTACCTGGAGCGGGGATCGAAGTACCTGCTCGAAAAGTACAAAACGCGCATTGCGGGTGTAGATCATTGCATCATTCCTCAACTATTAGAGCGGGATAAAACTGACGTTGAAACGACCCTAAAGAGGTTAAGCCGTAAGTCAGATCTGCTCTTTCAGTTCAGTACGTATCAAGAGATTACTGGCGATTTAGAGAGTGAAACAGATAATCCGTATTGGATTACATTTCTGGGTTTTGAGTCGGACGGCAATTTCTTCAAAACCATCAATATCATCAAAGACGTTAGTCGAACGCACTTTGAGCAGTTGATAGAAGCATTCAGTAGGCTTAACAGCGACTGGAAGAATGTACCGGGCGTGAACTGGGCAAGTATTATGAGCATGGGAAAAGAGCAGAGACAGCTTGACTTCAACCTATTCACGGTATACAAACTGATTCCAGTTCGGAAAGCAGACAAGGAGAAAAAAAATGAAGCCCTCAACCTCTTTAAGCAGGTGCTTGAAAAACGGGCTGTTGACCGGGCTAAACTCTTTGGCTACTTCAAAGAATTGATTCTTTGCCACTACTACGGTCGGTACAATGGTTACGCCAATATTCGCGAAAATACCGAGTTCGATTTCGCGGTTCGCGATGCTGTTTTTCAATACCTCGCCTTCATTCAGATTCTTAAACAGTTTAACCTAATCAATCCAATGGACGAAAACCAATCCGCAGACCTGGAGGAAATTGCGCTCGATGCCGCACCGGAAGAACAAATTCTGCCGGAATACCAGCAGAAAGTAGAAGACTTCTTCGTGCGTATGGACTACAAGCCGGAACACAAAGCCCTGTTCTACTTAGGGCGCGTCCTGAACACGGTGGCCCAAACGCAGTACAACAAAGAACACAAGACGAAACCGGTTCTTAAAAAGCTGAATTACAATGGCATGGACCGTGATGATATTCGGCGGCTCCACCGCGATTTGGTTGAGAAGACGCAACAGTATAGCATTCACCGGCTGACAGAAGGTACGCTGAGCCGCTTTATGATGCTGTTCAAGCACGAAGACTGGACGATGAAGCCCGACGAAGCCTTATTTTTCATCCTGTCTGGCTACTCGTTTTTTGCAGGCTCCAAAAAGAAATCAACTGACAACGAATAACCTAAACCACCCAACACAACCCAATGGCAACTATTACCAACAACGCTGATTTCCTGTTTCTCTACGACGCAACGCAGTGCAATCCCAATGGCGATCCCGACCAGGAAAACAAGCCACGCATGGATTACGACACCAGTACAAATCTGGTAACGGACACGCGCCTGAAACGCTACATCCGTGATTACCTAAAAATGACCGGCACCGAGATTTTTGTCGATATGGAGGACGGGCGCAAGGTTAACCCCGAACAGAAACTCGAAGCCGTTATCAAACGTGCATTGGCCAACGATGAAACTATCGGCGAATTATTTGCCGAAAACGCAGCGATGGGCGATGCCCTGGCCAAAATTGTTGAAGCCGAAAAAACGCCCGAAAAGATTTTCAAGAAACTTCAGGACAAGGCCAACCGCTCGTTAAGCGTCTATTTGCTGGCGCAGATGGTGAAGCAGAAATTTGTGGACATCCGGCTATTTGGCAGTGCATTCGCCGTTGAAGGCTTCACCCGCGCCTATACCGGACCCGTGCAAATCAACTGGGGCTACTCGCTGCACAAAGTTCAGTTGATGGAATCGAATTCGATTGTTACGATCATGAATGACGACAGCAGCACATTTGGTAAAGATTACCGGGTGCATTATAGCCTGCTGGCTTTCAACGGCACCATTAACCGCTACGCGGCCCAAACGTCGGGCCTGACGGAGACGGATGCGGAATTGTTTCGCAAAGCGTTGTGGGAGAGCATTCCGGCCCTGCCCACGCGCTCCAAGCTCAAC
>JBBRUB010000616.1:0-3262 GCA_038248175.1 Cytophagales bacterium
ATTCGAGAAGTCGCCCGCCCGGTTTATCATTTTTCCCGAATACACCACGGCTTTGTCGGCCAGGCGAATGAGTTGGAACGGAGTGCCATCGGGGGCTTCGTAACAGACAAAGCGTTTGGCTTCGCCCCGGTTGTAGCCGGCCTGATTGACCAGCGGAACGGCCAGCGGTTTAGCGGGTTGCGCCAGTGCCAGATTGCTTAGGACCAGGCATATCAGCATCAGTTTAGGTGTTGCGTTTTTCATGGTAGAGGAGCCTTGTGCCTGATTGAACCCGGTTTCGTAACAATATCAGTACAGGTACGTATGTTTAGTTGCTTACTCGTAACAGCGAATCTCCATCAGCGAAGCGGATGCTGCGCCATTCACGGCATTCAGGTGGATGCTCAGACTACTTGTGTTGACCGGCTGGGCAAAGCGAATCGTGTGGCGACTTTGGTGATTGTCAGTCAGTTCGTACACCCGCTGCTGCTGATCGTTGCAAACCACAAGTTCGCGGACACAAAAGGGAGAGGTCGTTTCTGGATTAAGCATTATCACGGTTTCAAGCGGGTGGTCAAAGTCGGCATCGAAGGCAAGTTCGATACGGCTGATGCGCTGTTTAGCGGGCCATGTCAGCGTAAGGGTTGGGTTCGCATCGTTAGGGGCCACTACCCAGGCGTTGGGTTGGTTCGTGGGCCGTTGCAGGCCATTACGGACGTTTTCGGGTGAAAAGAGCCGAATCCCCGGCTCCATCGTCAGCGCAATATTCTGGCCGTTGGGCCGCCGTTGGGGACACCAGAATTCAAACGTCTCTACGCCAATGTCCTCGGTGGGTTCCTGCTTGCCGTAGTTCGAGACCGCCGGGTTGGTTTTGTTGAAAACCGACAACACGCCAGTTAGCCGTACCTGACTGTACTGCAACTGGACATGCCCGTTTTTTAGAAAACAGACAAACACGTACTGCGGCTGGTCAATGGTCTGGTCGAATGTCAGATCAACCGGTTGCCTCCCCTTTTTGATGGGCAACGTCAGGGTTTGGAGCGTTACGTCGGGCGTGTGGTTGTGGGACTTGCTGCTCCGGCGTAGTTCAACAGTGAGGGTGGTATCCTGGTCTGCCACAACAAGGGCGGTCATACGCGGTACCGGCCCGGCGGGCAGGGGCAGCATTTGGGCCGCTGAATCGGTCAGGGATTGCAGCGGCCCATTGGGCGGCAGTTCGGTCAGGACAAACTCACTACTGGCCGTAAGCGTAGCCGATTGGGTTAAATCCTGCTCATCGTGCAGTACAAGACCTGGAATGTGCTGCCCTGTTTTCAGCAACTCCTGTTGCAACGTACCTATCTGGTCGGGCTGGGTCAGGGCGCCGGGACGTACCTGCTGACGTGTGCAAAGTACAGCGGCTATGCCCACCGCCTGCCCTACGTGGGCACCCGTTGCCATCACCCGCGACGATCCAAAGGCTACGTGCGAAGCCGAGATGATTCGCCCCGCCAGAAACAGGTTGCTGATGTTGCGACTGTACAGGCACCGGTACGGGATGCCGTAAATTCCTTTGCTGTGCCACTGATTACAGCCCGGTTTTTCCGAAAAAATACCATCGGCGGGGTGCAGGTCGATGCTCCAGCCGCCAAAAGCTACCGCGTCGGGGTGCTGGCGTTGCTCCACCACGTCTTGCTGAGTGAGCATATAATCGCCTTCGAACCGGCGGCTTTCGCGTTTGCCGGGAATCGTTCCGACCCATTCGAGTGTCAAGGTCTCGGCTTCGGGAAACTGCCCGGAGTTTTTGATGTGGTTCCAGACCCCATAGACTACCTTCCAGAGTTCCCACTTGATGGCTTCAGTTTCGTGGACGGTATCGAGTCGTCCGCCATATTCGATCCACCATAATTGGCAACCAAACTCCTGGGCGTTGAACTTCCGGTAGCGCGGAATTTTGGTGATATCGTCCAGGGCGTAGGTGGGTGGCACAAACCGCACGGGCCGATCTGTATCTTTGGTGTAGAAGTACAGCGAATGCCCCAGCAACTCGCCGTATTCAGCCGTAGGGGCAAACTTTTCGCCAAACTCTTCCGCCGACTCGGCCCCCATTCGAAACGCGGCCCCCGCCTGAAACCCCACGATACCATCGCCCGACGCATCGCAGAACAACGGGGCCACCAGGTGGTAGAGGGTGCTGTTTTGCGAACAGAAAGCGCGAACAGAGGAAATGGTTTCAGCGTCGGATTTTTCGACCTCAAACACCGCCGTATTAAGCAGCAGCGTAATGTTAGGTTCCAGTACGACTTTTTCGAGCAGGATCGTATCAAAAATCAGCGGGTTGCCTTCGGGATTACGATACCAGTTTTCGGCCAGAATTTCATTAATAACACCGCCTTCACGCGCCCAGCGGTTGTTGTTGCCCATGTGCGAGGTGGCACCCAACACCCACAACCGCACCTCACTGGAGGCATTGCCGCCCAGCACGGGACGGTCCTGCACCAGCACCACCCGAATACCGGCCCGGGCCGCCGTGATGGCGCAGCAAACGCCCGAAAGCCCCCCACCAATTACCAGTAAATCGGCTTCATGCCGAACCGTCCGAAGTGGACGTTTATCAGTTGCCTGTTCGCGTATCATTCGTTAAGTCAATCGTTTGAGTAAGTACCGTAAAGCCCGTTGGTTTGCTGATTTCGACCGGTAGCATTCGGTCAAAACCGCGCACGGCCAGGTCGATGTCGTGGTGTTGGCCGGGTTGTAAATCGGGGATACGTACCTGTTGAAAAGTGGTCTTGAGTAGGTACTGGCGGAGGGGATAAGCCGGAAAGTCGGCGCGCGCGGTTATGCGAACCCGCAGCGTGTGAACGCCTTCATTGCCAGCGGTCCAGCTTATTTTTTCTACTGTGACGGGTGCCATCCCGGTCTGGTGCGCTTTGAACAGCGGGCGTTTCGAGCGGTCACCCCGAACGAGGCCCCACGGGCGCGAGCCATCGGGGTTGGTGCCGTCGTGCCGACTCAGGTAATCATTGAATGACCACCACGACGCACCGATCACGTAAGGCAGTTGCCGAATATCGGTCAGAAACTTGTCGAGGTGCATCACCTGCCCCGCTTCGCCCTCTTTTCCGTCTGCCCGCGTGCCATATTCACTGATAAAAATCGGTTTGTCAGGATAGAGCGCGTGAATGTGTTTCAGCACATTAGCGTGGTTGCCGTAGGTATTGGTCGAGATAAAATCGCAGTACTGACTGGCTTCATCTTCCGGATTTTTGGGCAGACCATTGAGCCGCATCGACGCGAAGGTGTA